>VERU01000295.1 GCA_018882485.1 Rhodoferax sp.
ATGTCGATGCGTCCGCGGCTCCGGGGGCGGCAAGGCTGGAAGCACAGGATGAAACCCGGGTAGCGGTCGGGAACGATCTGGGTCCCCTGATCCGAGGTCGCCAGGGTGTAGGTGATGGGGTTGCAGTACAGCTGCAGGTCCGGGCATGACCGATCGGCATCTGAACGGACAAACCCGCCACATTGGTTGACGCTGATGCTGAGGGGCCCGCGACGGGTCAGCAGGTAGCGCAGGCCGACGCCGACACGGCCCCAGGGCGAGCCGAGTACCTGGTTGAGGGTCGGCATGCGGCTTTCGTAGTAGTAGCTCATGGCCAAGTGGTCCTGCAGGTTTCCGCCGACGGCGTTGTTGGCATGCACCACCGGGATCCCCAGGCTGTGCAGCAGGTCGCCCGGTCCGATGCCGGACACCTGCAGCAACTGGGGGCTTTGCACGGCGCCCGCGCTCACGATCACGGCCCGGCGGGCGCGCGCCTCCCGAACAACCCCATCCTGCACGTAGCGCACCCCGCAGGCCCGCCGCCCTTCAAAAAGAATCCGCGACACCGCTGCCCCGGTACGCAAGGTGACAGCCGGGCGCCGCAGTGCGGGCCTGAGGAAGGCATCGGCCGCCGACCAGCGGCGGCCTGCTCGGGTATTGATGCGGTATCGGCCCACCCCTTCCGGGTGATCGCCATTGAAGTCGTCGGTCAAGGGCAAACCGGCCTGGCCCGCCGCCGCGAAAAAGGATTTTTCCAGGGGGTGAAGTTCCCGCCGCACATCGCTGACACACAGCGGGCCCTGGCCGGTCGCCCGGCCATCCGGATCAATACGGCGTTCAAAGGATTCGTACACCGGCCGAACATCGTCCCATCCCCACCCCGGGTTGCCCGCAGCCTGCCAGTCGTCGAAATCGTGCGGCAACCCCCTGCAGTACACCATGGCATTGATCGAACTGGAGCCCCCCACCACCTTGCCGCGCGGAAAGTAGATGCGTCGCCCGTTCAGACCGGCGTCGGGTTGTGCCTCGAATTTCCAGTTGACCCTCTGATCGTAGAACAGCTTGCCATAGCCCACGGGAATCTTGATCCACAGGCGCTGGTCGTGTCCGCCCGCTTCGAGGACCAGTATGCGCAGTCTCCCGTCCTGGCTCAGCTTGTCGGCGAGGACAGAGCCGGCCGAGCCACTGCCGATGATGATGATGTCAAAGGTTTCCGGGTCCGCCATGGGTTCTCGGGTTTGTCGTTGAGTCGGCTCGCGGCGGAGGCACGTCGTGCGGGTCGCGCCGAGGGTCCATTTGCAACACCGCCTGCGATCCACTGCCCATCATCACATAGTCGCCGTGGTGGGGAATCGCGCCCCGCGCCTGCTGACTCTTGCCAGCAAAGCGCCATACGCCCAGGGCCAACAGCAGCAGTACCGCGACAAAGTACAGCATCAGGCTTTCCGGTCCTGCCAGGTCCATGATTCCTCCCGCCAGGATGGGTCCGACCGTGGCTCCTATGCCGTACAGCAGCAACAGACCGCCGGTGACCTCGAGGACCCGGGACGGATCGATCAGGTCATTGGCGTGGGCGACGCCCAGTCCGTAAATGGAAAAGGCGAGTCCGCCATAGACCACGCCCAGCACGATGAGCGATCCCTCGTAATCCCGTGCCAGGAAATATCCAGCGCCCGCCACAGCCGCGCTGGCCACGCAGACCCACAGCAGCACCCATCGCCGATCATGCCGGTCGGAAAGGTGGCCCACCGGCCACTGGAACACGGCACCGCCCAGTATGGTGGCGGCCATGAAGGTGGCGATCCCCGCCTCGCTGAAACCCACGCCCTGCCCGAATGAATGCCCGAGGCTGAAGAAGGCGCCATTCAGCAAGCCACATCCGAAGGCCGCCAGAACCCCGATCGGCGTGGTCGAGAGCAGGTTGATCAACCCCAACTTGGGGGCCTCCGAGGGAGTGGGCTCGTCCACTGGCGTCAGGGTCAGGGGCAGCAGTGCGAAGGAAAACAGGATGGAGACCAGGGCAAAGGGCACGAAGCCGAAGCGATCGCCCACCAGGATCAGCCATTGGCCCAATGCCATCGAAACGCCGCTGACCGCCATGTAGGCGGCGAAGACCTTGCCGCGCTGCTCCGAGTGGGCGACCACGTTAAGCCAACTCTCCACGACGATGTACATCCCCACGATGCAGACTCCGCTGACGAACCGCAGCGATCCCCAGAACCAGGGGTTGACCCACAAGGCGTGAAGAATGGGCAGTGCGGAAGCCACCGATGCCATGGCCGCGAAAGCTCGGATATGGCCTACCCGCCGGATGATGGCCGGACAGCCATACGTACCATAAACAAAGCCGGCAAAGTAGGCCGACATGATGAGTCCGGTGACAAACCCGGAAAACTTGGCCGATCCGGCTTGCGCGCCAATGGCAGAAAACAGCAGACCGGTCCCGACGACCAGCATGCTCACGCCACTGAGCAGCGAGGCCAGAGGCAACAACAGCTTATCCAAAGTTGCCTCCCGAACCCTGGGGCCCTGATCGGTAAGGTGACGGGTCTTCTCGCATTCCAGAAGTGTGGCACAGCCCGTTATAAGATGGCGTTCCGTTTGCGACGCAGGGATGTGCATTTCATTCCACACACTGTCGCAGGTGGTCTACGGGGTGTCGTGGCCGGAACCAGCGGGGTTCCAGAGCTCCCGCTACAGTGTCTGCCGGATTCGGATCGTGTTCATTTGGGTTGCACAGGAGTCTGTACATGAACCATGACGTCATCATCACCTGTGCCCTGACCGGCGCGGGCGATACAGCGGGTAAGAATTCTGCGGTACCGGTCACGCCGGCCCAGATCGCCGCAGCGGCCGTCGAGGCGGCCAAAGCAGGTGCCACGGTGGTCCATTGCCATGTCAGGAACCCCGAGACCGGCAAGGCCAGCCGGGATCCCGCGCTCTATCGTGAGGTGGTGGAGCGCATACGGGAGACCGGTGTCGACATCATCGTCAATTTGACCGCAGGCATGGGCGGAGACCTGGAAATCGGTGCGGGCGAGCATCCCATGTCCTTTGGGCCTGGCACCGATCTGGTCGGTCCCCTGGAGCGCCTGGTCCATGTGGAGCAACTGTTGCCGGATATTTGCACCCTGGATTGCGGTACCCTCAACTTTGGCGATGGGGACATGATTTATGTGTCCACCCCGGCAGCGCTTCGGGCGGGTGCCCGGCGGATCACCGAACTGGGTGTGAAGGCCGAGCTGGAGATCTTCGACACCGGTCATCTCTGGTTTGCCAAGCAGATGATCCACGAGGGTTTACTCAAGGACCCGCTGATACAGCTGTGTCTGGGGATACCCTGGGGTGCGCCGGCCGACACCACGACGATGAAGGCGATGGTGGACAACCTCCCTCCCGGTCTGGTCTGGGCAGGTTTCGGGATAGGCCGTGCCCAGATGCCGATGGCCGCGCAAGCCATTCTGCTGGGCGGGCATGTGCGGGTGGGTTTGGAAGATAACCTTTGGCTGGACCGTGGTGTCCCTGCGACCAACGGGTCCTTGGTGGAGCGTGCCGTCGAAATCATCACCCGGCTGGGGGCCCGCCCGTTGACCCCGGCTGAAGGCCGCATCAAGATGAACCTCGGCCGTCGGGTTTGACCGAATCCTCAACTGGGAACACCATGCGTTACAACACACGGATACAGACCATTGCCGCCATCGGCAGCGGCGTCATCGGCAGCGGTTGGGTGGCCCGTGCCCTGGCCAAAGGCCTGGATGTCGTCGCCTGGGACCCGGCAGCGGATGCGCACCAGCAGCTGACGGCCCGGGTGGCCAATGCGTGGCCTGCCCTGCAGAAAGCCGGACTGGCCCCGGGGGCGTCGCCGCATCGTCTGCGCTTTGCGGCCAGTCTTGAAGATTGTGTGAAGAATGCCGATTTCATCCAGGAAAGTGCACCGGAGCGCCTCGAATTGAAGGTGGCCCTGCATGCGGACATCAGTGCCGCTGCCCGGCCGGATGTGCTGATTGGTTCCTCGACCTCGGGTCTGTTGCCCAGCGAATTCTTCGCCCGTGCCACCCTTCCTGAACGCTGCGTGGTCGGCCACCCCTTCAATCCGGTCTATCTGTTGCCTCTGGTCGAGGTCGTTGGGGGAGAGCAGACTTCGGCAGAGGCGGTCGATGCGGCAAAGGCGGTGTACCGGTC
>VERU01000296.1 GCA_018882485.1 Rhodoferax sp.
ATCTCCGTCAGTTGCGCCACCGCTTCATAGGTGAGCGTACCGGAGCGGCTGACCACGCCGATCCGGCCCTTGCGGTGGATGTGCCCGGGCATGATGCCGATCTTGATCTCGTCGGGCGTGATCAGCCCCGGACAGTTCGGACCCAGCAGCAGGGTCTCCTTGCCGCCGGCCGCCACCTTGGCCTTCATGCGGTTGCGCACTTCCAGCATGTCGCGCACCGGAATGCCCTCGGTGATGCAGATGGCCAGGTCCAGGTCGGCCTCGACCGCTTCCCAGATGGCCGCAGCCGCGCCCGCCGGCGGAACGTAGATCACGGACACCGTGGCGCCGGTCTGGCTGGCAGCATCCTTCACCGAGGCGTAGATCGGAATATCGAAGATCTTGTCGCCGGCCTTCTTGGGATTGACGCCCGCGACAAAACAGGCCTTGCCATTGGCGTATTCCTGGCACTTCTCGGTGTGGAACTGGCCCGTCTTGCCGGTGATGCCCTGGGTGATGACGCGCGTGTCTTTGTTGATCAGGATGGACATGTTGATTTCCTCTTCGAGCGACGTTCGGGCGGCATCAGGCCTGCACGGCAGCCACGACCTTCTGGGCGGCCTCGGCCATGGTGTCGGCGCTGATGATGGGCAGCCCGCTCCCGGCAAGCATCTTCTTGCCCAGTTCCTCGTTGGTGCCCTTCATGCGCACCACCAGCGGCACGTTGAGATTGGTCGCCCGGCAGGCGGTGATGACGCCTGTGGCAATGGTGTCGCACTTCATGATGCCGCCAAAGATGTTGACCAGTATGGCCTTGACCTTGTCGTTGCGCAGCATGATCTTGAACGCCTCGGTCACCTTCTCGGGGGTGGCGCCGCCACCGACATCCAGGAAGTTGGCCGGCTCGGCGCCAAACAATTTGATGGTATCCATGGTGGCCATGGCCAGACCCGCACCGTTGACCAGGCAGCCGATGTTGCCATCCAGGCTGATGTAGGCCAGGTCGAAGCGACTGGCCTCGACCTCGGCCGGGTCTTCCTCGTCCAGATCGCGGAAGGCCGTGATTTCCGGATGACGGAACAGCGCGTTGGAGTCGAAATTGAATTTGGCGTCCAGCGCCTTGATGTTGCCGTTGCCCTCGAGGATCAGCGGGTTGATCTCGACCAGCGACGCATCGGTCTCCATGTACACCTTGTAGAGCTTCTGGAAGACGTCGATGGCCTGTGCCGACGACGCCGCCGGCACGCCGATCCCGTCGGCCAGTGTGCGGGCCTGCTCGGCAGTCAGTCCCCGGGCCGGATCGACGATGACCTTGATGATCTTTTCAGGGGTTGCATGGGCCACCTCTTCGATGTCCATGCCCCCTTCGGAGGACGCCATGAACGCGACGCGCTGGGTGGCGCGATCGGTCACCGCGGACACGTAGTATTCCTTGCGGATGTCGGCGCCATCCTCGATCAGCAGGCGCCGCACCTTCTGGCCCAGGGGGCCGGTCTGGTGGGTCACCAGCTGCATGCCCAGGATCTGCGAGGCCAGTTGCCGCACCTCGTCGACGGAGCGGGCGAGCTTGACACCGCCGCCCTTGCCACGGCCGCCGGCGTGGATCTGCGCCTTCACGACCCAGACCGGTCCGCCCAGCTTCTGGGCGGCCTCCACGGCCTCCTGGACCGTGAACGCCGCAATGCCTCGGGGCACTGGCACGCCGAACTGGCGCAGGATGTCCTTGCCCTGGTATTCATGAATCTTCATGGAGTCTCTCTCGGAGGATCAGGATGTGAATGACCGCCTCGAACCGGACCGGTGCAACGGCGATGAAGCGTTTTGAACTGTATCATGCTGCAACGCACCAAACTTGTCCCATTCTTACAGGCGCATCGACCCGCCCATTCACCATGGCCCATACCGTATTCATCGATGGCGAAGCCGGCACGACCGGCTTGCAGATCCGGGATCGCCTGCAACACGTTCCCGGCATCGAACTGGTTCACATCGATCCCGAGCGGCGCAAGGATCCCGCGGCCAAGCAGGCCTTGATGGCCGAAGTGGATCTGGTGATCCTGTGCCTGCACGACGACGCAGCCGTGGCATCGGTGGCGCTGATCGACGATGCGGCGCGACGCAGCGGCAAGCCGGGCCCGAAGATCATCGATGCGTCCACCGCCCACCGCACCGCAGCGGACTGGGTGTACGGGTTTCCCGAGCTGGCCGCCGGTCAGCGCGAGCAGGTGGTACAGGCCCGCCGGGTCAGCAACCCGGGCTGCTACGCCACCGGCGCCATCGCGCTGCTGCGGCCTCTGATCGACGCGGGTTGGATCGCGCCGGATCAGCCCTTGGTGCTGCCGGCCGTGAGCGGCTATTCCGGCGGCGGACGCAGCCTGATCGAAGCGCACGAAAAGGGCCAGGCTCCGGCGTTCGAGCTGTACGCCTTGAGCCTGCGACACAAGCACCTGCCCGAAATCCAGCGCTACACCGGCCTGCGGCGCCGCCCCATCTTCCTGCCCTCGGTCGGTCATTTCGCGCAGGGCATGCTGGTCGAGCTGCCGCTGCACCTGGACGACTTGCCCGGGCGGCCCCGGGCGTCGGACCTGCGGGAGACCTTGCAGCAGCACTATGCGGGCAGCCCCTGGGTCACCGTGGAGCCCGCCACGCCGGACCACAAACTCGATGCCGTGGCGCTGGCGGGAACCGACCGCATGGAGTTGCGGGTGTTCGGCGATGCCGCCGAGAGCGATGATTTCCGGCAGGCGGTGCTGGTGGCGCGGCTGGACAACCTCGGCAAGGGCGCCAGCGGTGCGGCAGTGCAGAACCTGCGCCTGATGCTGGGCGTTTGAGGACGCCGGCCTCAGGGGCCGGACCCGTCGACAGGATCGATCCGGCCCTTGAGCAGCCGGCGTATCAATTCGGCCGCAAAACCGCGCGATGCCAGGAATCGGGCCTGCCGACCCAGCTCGCGGGCATCGGCTGGCAGAGCGCCGAAGCGGCTCTGCCAGACCGCCAGGGCACGCTGGGCCTCGGTATCCTGGAGCCCCTGGGTCGCAGCGTTCACGGCCGGTGCATCCAGCCCCCGGTCCAGCAATTCGCGGCGCAGCCGCGCCACACCCAGCCGGCCGGCCCGCCGGTGCATCACCGACTCGATCACCCGCGATTCGTTGATCAGGTCGTGCGACTGCAGCTCGTCCAGCAAGCGCGCCAGCTCCTGCGAGTCGGATGCGTGAGCGGCAAGCTTGCGCTCCAACTCGAGACGGGAATGCTCGCGCCGCGCCACCAGGCGCAGCGCGCGGGCTTTCAGACTGGGCGGCGGTGGCACGGCGCTGCAGGCCCGGATGGATCGCGACGATGAACAGCCTGTATTGCTATGTTAAAAATAGCAAACTATCCAGCAAAGACAAGGGCTATTCCTTGTTTTTGCCTGAAACCTTGGGCTTGGCATCGGAGTCGGTGGCACCCGGCAGCAAAGGGATGCCCAGGGACGCGCGCACCTTGTTTTCAATTTCCCGGGACAACTCGGGGTTCTCGCGCAGGAACTCCCGGGCATTGTCACGGCCCTGACCGATTTTTTCGCCGTTGTAGGCATACCAGGCGCCCGATTTTTCCAGGATGCCCGCCTGTACACCCATGTCGATCACCTCACCCTGGCGGCTGATCCCCTCGCCAAACAGGATGTCGAACTCGGCCGTCTTGAAGGGCGGCGAGACCTTGTTCTTGACCACCTTGACCTTGGTTTCGTTGCCGATGGCTTCCTCGCCCTTCTTGATGGTGCCGGTGCGGCGGATGTCCAAGCGCACCGAGGCGTAGAACTTCAGCGCGTTGCCGCCGGTGGTGGTCTCGGGGCTGCCAAACATGACGCCGATCTTCATGCGGATCTGGTTGATGAAGATGACGGTGCAGTTGGTCTTCTTGATGGTGGCGGTCAGCTTGCGCAGGGCCTGGCTCATCAGGCGGGCCTGCAGGCCGGGCAGGCTGTCGCCCATCTCGCCCTCGATTTCGGCCTTGGGCGTGAGGGCGGCGACCGAATCCACCACCACCAGGTCGACGGCGCCCGAGCGCACCAGGCTGTCGACGATCTCGAGCGCCTGCTCGCCGGTGTCGGGTTGGGAAATGAGCAGGTCCTGCAGGTTCACGCCCAGCTTTTGCGCGTACTGCACGTCGAGCGCGTGCTCGGCGTCCACAAAGG
>VERU01000297.1 GCA_018882485.1 Rhodoferax sp.
ATCGAGCCCACCTCGGGCAACACCGGCGTCGGGCTCGCCGTGGTGGCGGCGGTGAAGGGCTACCGGCTGATCCTGGTCATGCCCGACAGCATGTCGATCGAGCGCCGGCGCCTCATGCTGGCCTACGGGGCCACCTTTGACCTGACGCCGCGCGAAAAAGGCATGAAAGGGGCCATCGCCCGGGCGCAGGAACTGCTGGCCGCCACGCCGGGCGCCTGGATGCCGCAGCAATTCGAAAACCCGGCCAACGCCGCGATCCATGAGCGCACCACGGCGCAGGAGATCCTGGCCGACTTTCCCGAAGGACTGGACGCCCTGATCACCGGGGTGGGCACCGGCGGGCACCTCACAGGCTGCGCCCGGGTGCTCAAGGCGGCCTGGCCGCAGCTGAAGGTGTATGCGGTGGAACCGAGCGCCTCGCCGGTCATCTCGGGCGGAGCGCCCTCGCCGCACCCGATCCAGGGCATCGGGGCGGGTTTCATCCCCAAAAACCTGGACACCGCGCTGCTGGACGGCGTGATCCAGGTCGAGGCCGAGGCCGCGCGCGAAATGGCACGGCGCTGCGCCCGCGAGGAAGGCATGCTCGTCGGCATCTCCAGCGGCGCCACGCTGGCGGCCATCGCCCAGAAGCAGCCCGAGCTGCCGGCCGGCGCCCGGGTGCTGGGCTTCAACTACGACACCGGCGAGCGTTACCTGTCGGTCGAGGGCTTTTTGCCGACCTGAAGCCGCGCCTTGTGCTTCTATCATCGGGGGCTGCTTGATGACCCCGAGCCCCGATGATCCGACTGACCGAACTGAAACTGCCGCTGTCGGCGCTGCCGCTGCCGAAACGGCGTGAGGCCGATGCGCCGGCCGAAACCGAGGCCGACCGCCTGCCGGCCGCGCACCCGCTGGACGCGCTGCGCGCCCTGGCCGCCCAGACCCTGGGAGTGGAACCGCAGGATCTGGTCACGCTGACCGTATTCAAACGCAACTTCGACGCGCGCAAGGCCGATCTGGCCGCCGTCTACAGCGTCGATGTGGGCCTGCCGGATGCCGCCGCCGAAGCGCAACTGCTGCGTCGCCATGCCGGCCGCCCGCACATCATGGCCACGCCCGACATGGATTACCGGCTGCCCTGGCAAGCCAGCAAGCTGTTGGCCGAACGGCCGGTGGTGATCGGGTTCGGGCCCTGCGGCATGCTGGCGGCGCTCATGCTGGCGCGCATGGGGCTGCGTCCCATCGTGCTGGAGCGGGGCAAGACAGTGCGCCAGCGCACGCGGGACACCTGGGGCCTGTGGCGGCAGGGCCGGCTGGATCCGGAATCCAATGTGCAGTTCGGCGAGGGCGGGGCCGGCACCTTCTCGGACGGCAAGCTGTGGAGCCAGATCAAGGACCCACGCCACCTGGGCCGCCAGGTAATGCAGGAATTCGTGCGGGCCGGTGCACCGGCCGACATCCTGGTCGAGGCGCATCCGCACATCGGCACCTTCAAGCTGGTCAAGGTGGTGGAGGGGCTGCGCGAACAGATCATCGCGCTGGGCGGCGAGGTGCGCTTCGGCCAGCGGGTGGTGGACCTGCACCTGGAGCCCTGCAGCAACGGCCCGCAACGGCAGCGGCTGCGCGCCCTGGAGGTGCTGGATGTGGCCAGCGGCGCGCGCGCCGAACTGGCCGCCAGCCGGGTGGTGCTGGCGCTGGGCCACAGCGCGCGCGACACCTTCGCCATGCTGCACCGCCGCGGCGTGCACCTGGAGGCCAAGCCTTTTTCCATCGGCTTTCGCATCGAACACCCGCAAAGCCTGATCGACCGGGCCCGCTGGGGCCGCCACGCCGGCCATCCGCTGCTGGGCGCGGCCGACTACAAACTGGTGCACCACGCCAGCAACGGGCGCTCGGTGTACAGCTTCTGCATGTGCCCGGGCGGCACGGTGGTGGCCGCCACCTCCGAAGCGGGGCGGGTGGTGACCAATGGCATGAGCCAGTATTCACGCAACGAACGCAACGCCAATGCCGGCATCGTGGTCGGCATCTCGCCGGCCGACTACCCGCAGGACCCCGCCGGCCTGCAGGCGCTGGCCGACGCGGCCGAGCCGCAAGGTGCACCGGCTGCCGGCCCCCACCCGCTGTCGGGCCTGGTGCTGCAGCGGCAGCTCGAAAGCACTGCCTACCAGCTCGGCGGAGCCGACTACCGCGCCCCGGGGCAGCGGCTGGGAGATTTTTTGGCGGGTCGCGCCACACAGGACTTTGGCTCGGTGCAGCCGTCCTACCGGCCAGGGGTGCGTCCCACCGACCTGGGCGGGGCCCTGCCCGACTACGCCATTGCGGCCATCCGCGAAGCGCTGCCGGTGTTCGGCCGGCGGCTGCCGGGCTTCGACCTGCCAGATGCGGTGCTGACCGGCGTGGAGACCCGCACGTCCTCGCCGCTGAAAATCACCCGGGGCGAGGATTTCCAGAGCCTCAACACCGCCGGGCTCTACCCCGCCGGTGAGGGCGCCAGTTACGCCGGCGGCATCCTGTCGGCCGGCGTGGACGGCATCCGGGTGGCCGAGGCGGTGGCGGCGGCCCTGCTGGGCTGAGCCGGCATTCAGGCGGCCCGCAGGGCGGCGATGCGGTCTTCGATCGCGGGATGGGTGGCAAACAGCTTGCCCACACCGCCAGCGATGCCCATGGCCTCGACCGACTTGGGCAGCTCGCCCGGGGTCATGCCGCCCAGCCGGGCCAGCGCGTTGATCATGGGCTGCTTGCGGTTCATCAGCTGCGCGGCGCCGGCATCGGCGCGGTACTCGCGCTGCCGCGAGAACCAGGCCACCACCATGGCGGCGGCAAAGCCCAGCACGATGTCGAGCACGATCGTGGTCACGTAGTAGCCGATGCCCGGGCCGCTGCTGCGGTCGTCGCCACGGCGCAGGAAGCTGTCGACGGCGTAGCCGATGACGCGGCTGAGGAACACCACGAAGGTGTTCATCACGCCCTGGATCAGGGTCATGGTGACCATGTCGCCGTTGGCGATGTGGGCGACCTCGTGGCCGATCACCGCCTCCACCTCTTCGCGCGTCATGCCCTGCAGGAGGCCGGTGGACACGGCCACCAGCGCCGAATTGCGGAAGGCGCCGGTGGCGAAGGCATTGGGCTCGCCCTCGAAAATGCCGACCTCGGGCATGCCGATGCCGGCTTTGTCGGCGAAGCGCCGCACCGTCTCCAGGATCCAGGCCTCGTCGGCGTTGGCGGGTTGCTCGATCACGCGCACGCCCGAGCTCCACTTGGCCATGGGCTTGCTGATCAGCAGCGAGATGATGGCACCGCCAAAACCCATGATCAGGGCAAATCCCAGCAGTGCACCCAGATTCAGGCCATTGGCGGTCAGGGGACGGGTGACACCGAGCAGGCTGGCGACGATGCCCAGCACCGCCACCACCAGCACGTTGGTGAGCACGAACAACAGGATGCGTTTCATGAAATTCCTTCCAAACCGGCCGGAACCTTCCAGCCGCTGCCGCGAATGGTAGGGACGATCCCCTGGAAATCAAGCCCGGTTCGACGTTCCCGACAATTCATCCGGTTATTGACGCGGGCGAAACACCGCCGCATCGTCGTAGAAGGCCGGCACCTCGTTGGCCGGCCACCAGCCTGGCACACCCAGCACCGGCAGGGGCAACAGCCGCGCAGCCGCCAGCGGGCCCTGATCCAGCGCCGCAACCAGCCGGATATCGCGGTCCGACTCGGCCTCATCTGCTCCTGAATGTGTAGCAGAATCGATAAGCAAGACGCGGGCTGTAGCCGGTTTTCTCGGGGAAACCAGCTGAGTCAGCAGGCCATGCCCGAAAAGCACGGGCGGATGAGCCTGCCACAGGGCTCGCAGGTCCTGGAACAGGCGGCGCCACTGGCGGGCGGCCAGGGCCTCGCGCAGCGCAGCGGGTGGGTCCCAGAAAGCGCCGTTTTCGTCGAACAGGGTGAGGGCATCGCGCAAGGGGCCGCGTTGGGGCTGGATGCCTTGGCGGGCGATGGCCTCGGACTGCAAGGTGTTGAGGCGGCGCTTGGCGCGGGGAAAGCGGGCCCAGCACAGGCCGTTGAAGAAGTCGTGCAGGCCGTCGCGGGTGGGGACGTGCCGGGTGCGGCCGATGAAGGCTTCGTAGGCTTCGCCGACGGGCAGGTGGCTTTGGGG
>VERU01000298.1 GCA_018882485.1 Rhodoferax sp.
GGCCTACACCGGCCATCCCGAGGCGGACGACCGCACTCAGGGGCCGCCGGTTTTCGTCAAGTACGGCGTGTCGGCCGATGAAGCGCACCGTTTCGGCCTGCCCTGCGGTGGTACCCTGGAGTTGCTGCTGGAGTTCGACCCGGATGCCACGCTGCTGGACGAACTGCTGCAGGCGCTGGCCGCCGGGCAGCTCGTGCGCCGCACCCTGCGGCTGTCCGATGGGCAGGCGACCCTGCTGCACGGGGTGGCGCCCGCCGAACTGCAGCTGTCGGCGCAGGAGCTGGTCAACACCTTCGGGCCGGAGTACCGCATGCTGCTCATCGGAGCAGGCCAGATGACGGAGTACCTGGCCACCATGGCCCGTTTCAACGGGTTTGCCGTCACGGTCTGCGACCCGCGCGAGGAATACGTGCTGAGCCCGGCGGCCAGCGGGGCCCGGCTGTTGCGCGACATGCCCGACGACGCGGTGGTCGCGTTCCGGCCCGACCGCCGCAGCGCCGTGATCGCGCTCACCCACGACCCCAAGCTGGACGATCTGGCCCTGCTCGAGGCCCTGGGTTCCGAGGCCTTTTACGTGGGCGCCATCGGCTCGCGCCGCAACAATCAGGCACGGCGCCAGCGCATGATCGATCACTTCGGCCAGACACCCGAGAGCCTGGCTCGCTTGCGCGGCCCCATCGGGCTGTACATCGGCAGCAAGATGCCCTCGGAGATCGCCGTCAGCATCATGGCCGAGGTGCTGGCCGTGAAGAACGGGGTGCACCTGCCGCGCGACATGGACGTGGCCGAGGCCAAGGACCGGCTGGCTGGCGTTCCGCTCCCCTCCGATGCGCCGGTTTGCGGTGTCGGGCCGCGCTGAGCAGCCCGCTTTTATCTGCCAAATCGGACTTCAGGCCATACTATTCAACGATAGTTAGCTATAAAAAACGTAGCAGTCCGTATCCCCGCCAGCGTGAGCAGCAGCGAACCCGCAAGGTGCAGTGCGGCCGTGCCCAGCGCCAGCAGGTAGCGCTGCTGCAGCAGCATGCCCACCACCTCGGCCGAAAAGCTGGAGAAGGTGGTCAGCGCACCCAGAAAGCCGGTGACCAGCGTCAGCCGCCAGACCGGATCGAGCTGGGGCAGGGCCTGGAACACCGCCACGCACAGGCCCACCAGGTAGCCGCCCAGCAGGTTGGCGGCCAGGGTTCCCAGTGGCAGCGCAGCCAGGGGGTTGAGCCACAGCGACAGCCCCCAGCGCGCCAGCGCGCCGGTGCAGGCGCCCAGGCAAAGAGCGATTACCGGGGTCATGAGGCCCGGATTATGGCAATAATGCCTGCGTTCCTGGCCTCAGGGCCCGCCTTGTCGCGGCCACCCGCCCATCCCGCCCATGACCGCTACCGACGCCGCAACGCCCGCCCCATCTTCCGCCCCTGATCGCTGGCAGTTCTGGGTGGACCGGGGTGGCACTTTCACCGACATCGTGGGGCGCTGCCGCGATGCCAGCGGCCGGGTCAGCCTGCACACCTGCAAGCGGCTGAGCGACAACCCCGAACACTACCGCGATGCGGCGGTGGCAGGCATACGCCACCTGCTGGGCCTGCGGCCGGACCAGCCGGTCACGCCGGATCGCGTGGAGTGCGTGAAGATGGGCACCACCGTGGCCACCAACGCCCTGCTGGAGCGGCGGGGCGAGCCGACGCTGCTGGTCCCCACCCGGGGTTTTCGGGACGCCCTGCGCATTGCCTACCAGAACCGGCCCCGCCTGTTCGATCGGCACATCGTGCTGCCCGAGTTGCTGTACCAGCAGGTGATCGAGGCCCGGGAGCGCATGGGTGCGCAGGGTGAGTGCGTGCTGCCGCTGGACGAGGCGCACCTGGCGGGCGAGTTGCGCTCGGCACGCGCCAGCGGCCTGACGGCTGTGGCCATCGTGTTCCTGCACGGTTACCGTTACACCGAGCACGAACAGGCGGCGGCCCGGCTGGCCCGCGCCGCAGGTTTCGAGCAGGTCAGCGTGAGCCACCAGGTCAGCCCGCTGATGAAGTTCGTCAGCCGGGGCGACACCACGGTGGTCGATGCCTACCTGTCGCCCATCCTGCGCCGCTATGTGGACCAGGTGGCCCAGGACATGCCCGGCGTGCGGCTGTTCTTCATGCAGTCCTCGGGGGGCCTCGCGCTGGCCAGCGCCTTCCAGGGCAAGGACGCCATCCTGTCCGGCCCGGCCGGAGGCATCGTGGGCATGGCCCGCACCGCCGGGCTGGCCGGCTGCGACCGGGTGATCGGCTTCGACATGGGGGGTACCTCCACCGATGTGTCGCACTTTGCCGGCGAGTTCGAACGCGAGTTCGAGACCCAGGTGGCCGGCGTGCGCATGCGTGCGCCCATGCTCAGCATCCACACGGTGGCGGCCGGCGGTGGATCCATCCTGGGCTTTGACGGCGCCCGCCTGCGGGTGGGGCCGCAGAGCGCGGGGGCCAATCCGGGGCCGGCCAGTTACCGGCGGGGTGGGCCGCTCACGGTCACCGACGCCAACCTGTTGCTGGGCCGCATCCAGCCGGCCTGGTTTCCGCCGGTGTTTGGTCCGGGTGGCGACCAGCCGCTCGACCGGTCCCGGGTGCAGGTCGCGTTTGCCGAACTCGCCCGGCAGACGGGACGCTCTGCCGAGCAGGTGGCCGAGGGCTGCATCCGCATTGCGGTGCAGCAGATGGCCAATGCCATCAAGAAGATTTCGGTGGCCCGGGGTTACGACGTCACGGCTTACACCCTGCAGTGCTTCGGCGGCGCCGGTGGGCAGCACGCCTGCCAGGTGGCCGATGCACTGGGCATGTCCCGCGTGCTGGTGCACCCGTTGGCGGGTGTGCTGTCGGCCTACGGCATGGGTCTGGCCGACCAGACCCTGATGCGCGAGCAGGCGGTGGAGTTGCCGCTCGACGGCACAGCGGTGCCGGCGGTGGCGACCCGGCTGCAGGCGCTGGCCCGGACCGCCTCGGCCGAACTGGCGCGGCAGCATGGTGTGCCGGTCGACCGGCCCGTATGCGTGCTGCGGGCCCATCTGCGCTACGAGGGGTCCGACGCGGCGCTGGCCGTGCCCTGGGGCGACGAGGCGGCGCTGCGCGCGGGCTTCGAGGCCGCATACCTTCGCCGGTACGCCTTCCTGATGCCAGGGCGGCGACTGGTCGTCGAGGCCGTCTCGGTCCAGGTGGTGCTGCCGGGCGATGTACCCGAAGAAGCCCTGCGGGTCGCCCTGCCGCCGCGGGTGCTGCCGGTTCGCGACACGGTGCGCATGGTTTGCGACGGGCGGTGGTGCGACGCGGCATTGCTGCTGCGCGACGAGCTGCAAGCCGGTGACCGGCTGGAGGGGCCGGCGGTGATCGCCGAGAGCCATGCCACCACCGTGCTGGAGCCGGGCTGGAGTGCCAGCCTCAACGAGCGCGGCCATCTGCTGCTGCAACGCACCCAGCCGCGCGCCCAGCGCCATGCTGCCGGCACCCGGGTCGATCCGGTGCTGCTGGAGGTGTTCAACAACCTGTTCATGAACATTGCCGAGCAGATGGGCCTGCAACTGCAGAACACCGCCCATTCGGTCAACATCAAGGAGCGCCTGGACTTCAGCTGCGCGCTGTTCGACGCCCAGGGTCACCTCATTGCCAACGCACCGCACATGCCGGTGCACCTGGGCTCCATGGGCGAGAGCATCCGGGCCGTGATCCGCGACAACGCAGGCCGCATGCAGCCGGGCGATGTGTATGTGCTCAATGACCCCTACCACGGCGGCACGCACCTGCCCGATGTGACGGTGATCACGCCGGTGTTTCTGGAAAGCCATGCGCAGCCGGTGTTTTATGTGGGTTCGCGTGGCCACCATGCCGATGTGGGCGGTCTCACGCCGGGTTCGATGCCGCCGTTTTCCACGCGCATCGAAGAAGAGGGCGTGCAGATCCAGAACTTCAAGCTGGTGGATTGCGGGCACCTGCGCGAGGCCGAGATGGTGGCTTTGCTGCAAAGCGGCGAGTACCCCAGCCGCAATCCGCAGCAGAACATGGCCGACCTCAAAGCCCAGATCGCCGCCAACGAAAAAGGTGTGCAGGAACTGCGCCGCATGGTGGAGCAGTTCAGCCTCCCGGTCGTGCAGGCCTACATGCGCCATGTGCAGGAC
>VERU01000299.1 GCA_018882485.1 Rhodoferax sp.
CCAGGTCGCTCTTCCAGCCGCGGTAGCATTTGTCGACCCGCAGACTGTCCATGGCGTACAGGCCGAAATCGCGGATGTCGAATGGCTGCCCCGCCTGCCAGATCGCGTCGTACAAGGCGGGCAACTGAGCCACAGGGGCATGCAGTTCCCAGCCCAACTCGCCCACATAGTTGACCCGCATGGCCAGCAGCGGCCCGACCGGACCCTGGATGTCGCGCGCACTCAGCCACGGGAAACCCTCGTTGGAGAGATCGGCATCGGTGATGCGTGCCAGCACCTCGCGGGAACGGGGTCCAACCACAATCAGGGTACCTGTACCGGCACTGACATCGCGCACGCGCACCGACCCGTCGGCTGGCAGGTCACGCGTCAACAGGTCGAGGTCATGGGTGGCCGCAATGGCCGCGCTGATGATGTAGAAGCGATCTGCGGCCAGTCGACTCACCGTGAACTCGCTCAACACCTTGCCGGTCGGCGTCAGAGCATAGGTGAGCGACACGCGCCCGATTCTGGGGAGCCGCGAGCAGACCAACCGGTCAAGATAGGGTTCAGCCCCCGGGCCGCTCACCTCGAACTTGGTGAATCCCGGCAGATCCAACACGCCCACCCGTTCCCGAACAGCCCGGACTTCCTCTGCGACCACCTCATGCCAGACGTTTTCACGCCGAAATGAGGGAGACTCCGCCGGCAGGCTACCCGCCAGGTCGAAATAAACCGCGCGCTCCCAGCCCCCCCGAGCGCCGAAATGCGCGCCTTTGGCCTTCAGCTGGTCGTAGAGTGGCGACGTCCGAAGGGGGCGACCAGCGGGACGCTCTTCGTAGGGGTAGGACGGAGCGTACTCGTTCTGGTAGACCTCGACGGCCTTTGCCACGGTGTAGGCCGTCGTCGCGTAATCGGTGTAGCGTCGCCGGTCCAGCGACCACAGATCCCACTCGGTCTGGCCGTGAACCACCCACTCCGCCAAGGCCTTGCCAGCGCCACCCGCCTGCGTGATTCCGAAACTGAAGGTGTTGCAATGAAAGAAATTGCGTAATCCAGGTTCCGGACCGATGTAGGGATTGCCATCCGGGGAATAAGGGATCGGACCGTTCACGCCGCGCTTGATACCTGCGCGTGACAGGGCTGGAACCCGGCGCATCGCGTCCTCGATGTAGGGCTCCAGGCGACCGAAGTCATCGTTCCACAGCTGGTTGGCAAAGTCATCGGGCATGCCATCCAGCCACATGGGGGTGGCTTTCCATTCATAGGGCCCCAGGATGAAACCCTCCCGCTCCTGCCGCAGGTAATAGGAAGTATCCGGATCCCGCAGCAGAGGCACCCGGGCTGGCAACGCGGCCAGTTCCGGAACATCCTCTGTCACCAGATACTGGTGAGACATGACTGCAATCGGCAGGTGACGACCCACCATCGCCATGATCTCTCCCGCCCGATAGCCGGCGGCATTGACCACGATCTCGGCAACCACATCACCTTGGCTGGTTCGAACCAGCCATTCACCGCCCATGCGCTGGGACAACGCCATCACCCGGGTCTGCCGACGGATGCGGGCCCCCAGATCACGCGCTGCTTTGGCGAGCGCCTGGGTCAACTGGGAAGGATCGATGTCCCCATCCAGTGGGTCCCACAGGGCACCGAGCACATCGTGGGTCTCCACCAGAGGGTGGCGTTGCCGGAGTTCGGCCGGCGTCAGCAGGTCGTAGTCCAGGCCATTGGCCTTGGCCATGCTCTGCACATGCCGGAACTCATCCATGCGATTGCGCGTGTGCGCCAGCCGAACCGACCCCGTCAGGTGGTAATTGATCGGGTTCTCGGCCGATGCCGCAAGTTGCCGGTACAGCGATGCCGAGTATTTCTGCAGTTTGAGCAGGCCCCAGCTCGTCGAAAAAGTAGGCAGGTTTCCGGCGGCATGCCAGGTTGACCCAGAGGTCAACTCGTCCCGCTCCAGCAGCAGCGTGTCTGACAAGCCGGCTTTCGCCAGGTGGTACAAACAGCTGCATCCGACCACGCCGCCGCCGATCACGACGACTTTCACATGTTCTGTCATCCTCTGTCTCCATGCCCGTGCTGCCTGGCGCTTGGACACTGTCCGGCATTTCCTCCGTGGGAGGCCAGGCTCAAGCTCAGTGCCGAAAAATTATACCCAGAGCTGTGAAATTTGATCATTTTTTTTCATGACCGTATAATTTTTCAAAATTTTTGAAGGTGCCACATGGATATTCCCAGCCGGGCGCAAGTGGTCATCGTCGGCGGCGGAGTCGTCGGCTGCAGTGTGGCCTATCACCTCACACTCAGAGGCTGCCGCGATGTCGTGCTCCTCGAACGCAAACAGCTGACCTGCGGGACCACATGGCACGCCGCCGGGTTGGTCGGCCAGCTGAGAGCCACCTACAACCTGACGCGGCTGGCGCAGTACACCACGGACCTTTATCAGTCGCTCGAAAAGGAAACCGGCCAGGCCACGGGTTTCCGCCAGACAGGTTCCATGGCCATCGCCACACACGCCGAAAGAATGGAAGAGCTACTTCGGGGTGCCTCCATGGCCAAGTGCTTCGGACTGGAAGTGCAAGCGCTGTCGGCCGGTGACATTGCCGAGCGCTGGCCCGGGGTAAATGTCTCCGATGTGGTCGGGGGGGTTTTCCTGCCCAAGGATGGGCGTACCAACCCCATCGATACCACGCAGGCGCTGGCCAAGGGCGCCAAGAGCCGTGGAGCCCGTATTTTCGAAAACACCCGCGTCGACGAAATTCTGGTTGAGGGCGGCCGCGCGGTCGGCGTTCGCACCCCCGAGGGCGACATCCGCGCCGACGTTGTCATCAACTGTGCAGGCATGTGGGCCCATGAACTGGGTGCACGGGCCGGTGCAACCGTGCCGCTGCACGCGGCCGAACACTTCTACATCGTCACGGAACCGATGGCGGGGCTGTCGTCGGACCTGCCTGTCCTGCGAGACCCCGACGGCTGTGCCTATTTCAAAGAGGATGCCGGAAAGCTGCTGGTCGGCTGGTTCGAACCGGTGGCCAAACCCTGGGGTATGGCCGGCATACCCGAGTCCTTCTGCTTCGACCAGCTACCGGACGATCTGGAGCATATCGAACCTCTGCTGACATCGGCGATGACGCGATTCCCGGCCTTGGCAGGCACCGGCATCAACCTGTTTTTCAATGGCCCGGAGAGCTTCACGCCAGACGACCGATACCTGCTCGGAGAGACCCCAGAGGTCGCTGGACTGTTCGTTGCGGCGGGGTTCAATTCGATTGGCATCCAGTCGGCCGGTGGTGCCGGCAAAGTTCTGGCCGACTGGGTGGTGGACGGTCACCCACCCATGGACCTGTGGGACGTGGATATCCGGCGATGCATGCCTTTTCAGCGGAACCGGCGCTACCTGTGCGACCGCACCGTCGAGGGTTTGGGATTGCTGTACGCGATGCACTGGCCGTTTCGGCAGGCCGAAACGGCGCGGGGGGTTCGCCGCTCCATCCTCCACGACCGGTTGGCCGCACGAGGCGCGTGCTTTGGGGAGGTGGCTGGCTGGGAGCGCCCCAACTGGTACGCCCCGGCGGGGGTAACCCCTGAATACCGGTACAGCTACGGACGCCAGAATTGGTTTGAGCATTCCGCCGCGGAGCATCTGGCCGTGCGCGAACATGTCGGCCTGTTTGACCAGTCGTCATTTGCCAAGTTCACCCTCGAGGGCCCAGACGCCGAGTCGGTCCTCAACCGCATCTGCTCCAACCAGGTTGCCGTTCCCATCGGCCGTATCGTCTACACCCAGTGGCTCAATGAACGCGGCGGTATCGAGGCCGATCTGACCGTGACCCGGGAGGCCCAGGATCGCTATCTGATCGTCACGGCGGCAGCCACCCAGACTCGGGATTTTGCCTGGCTCCAGCGCCAGATCCCGGCAGGCTCCCGGGCACACGCCAGTGACATCAGTTCGTCCATGGCCGTACTGGGGTTGATGGGACCCCGATCACGCGAGTTGCTGTGCCAGCTCAGCGATGCCGATTTTTCCGACGATGGGTTCCCGTTCGGGCACTCCAGGATCATCGATCTGGCATACGCCCGCATCCGAGCCAGTCGCATCACCTACGTCGGAGAACTGGGCTGGGA
>VERU01000300.1 GCA_018882485.1 Rhodoferax sp.
TGAGAAGTGGCTCCGCTTGTTTGAACAGCTTTCCCCGAGTTTTAAGTGGACTGCAGGCAGGTTGCAAACGATGCAGAGTTGTCCACGGCGGCGGGCGGCGCTTGCGACGAACCGACCGACGCGGTGGGCAACTCGGGGCGCACCACGGACTTCATCTTATGCTGCCTCGGCAATCTTGGGCAGATTCGCAAAGTAAAACTCGGCGGGGGTCGCGTCAGCAAGGCTCGAATGCGGCCTCCGGACATTGAAGCCGTCGATGTACTGGGCAATGTCGGCGCGCGCCGCGCTGACACTGTCGTAGGCCCTGAGGTACACGCGCTCGTACTTCACGCTGCGCCAGAACCGTTCGACGAACACGTTGTCACGCCATGCGCCACGCCCGTCCATGCTGAGCTTGCATCCCTTGGCCAACACCACGTCGGTGAACTCCGTCGCGGTGAATTGGCTGCCCTGATCGGTGTTGACGATCTCCGGCGTGCCGAAGCGCAGAAACGCCTGCTCAATCACCTCCTTGGCATGGCATGCCTCCAGCGTGATTGCTACCTTGTGCGCCAGCACCTTGCGGCTGGCTACATCCACCACGGCCGTCAGGTACACAAAGCCCCTGGCCATCGGGATGTAGGTCGTATCGAGTGCCCACACTTGGTTGGAGCGGGCGATGACCAGCTTGCGCAACAGATAGGGGTAGATCTTGTGCCCCGGGTGTGCCTTGCTGGTGCCAGGCTGCGGGCACAGTGCTTCGATATCCATGCGTTGCATGAGCGTTGTGACATGACGGCGGCCAACTGACACGCCCTCACGCAGCAGCATCCGACGCAGCATGCGCGCGCCCATGAACGGGTGCTCCAGGTGCAGTTCGTCGATCCTGCGCATCAACGCCAGGTCGGCATCGCTGACAGGCCGGGGCAGGTAGTACACCGCGCCTCGGCTGATGCCCAGCAATTTGGCCTGGCGCGTGACGGAGAGATCGTGGCTTCGGTCGATCATCGTTTTGCGCTCAGCAATCCCGCTTTGGTGAGCGCGCCCTCTAAAAAATCGTTCTCCAGAGTCAGCTGGCCGATCTTCGCGTGCAGTGGAGCCAGGTCCACCGGCTCCACCTTCTCGGCACCGCCGCCGAATGCGTCTGCCGCATGCTCAAGCAGTTGGCGCTTCCAATCCGTGATCTGCGTGGGATGGACCTCGAACTGCTTGCACAGCTCGGCCATCGTCTTCTGTCCTTCCGGTCAACAGACCCGTGCCCGCTGAAAGCACAAAGGCCGAACCGTTGCCGGTTCGGCCTTTGTCAGGAGGGCTGGAATCCCGATCTACTTGCGCGCCGGCGGCACATCCGTGCAACTGCCATGCGCCACCTCCGCTGCCATGCCGATGCTCTCGCCCAGCGTGGGGTGCGGGTGGATGGTCTTGCCGATGTCCACGGCGTCTGCGCCCATCTCGATGGCCAGGGCGATCTCGCCGATCATGTCGCCCGCATGGGTGCCGACCATGCCGCCGCCCAGGATCCTGCCGTGGCCATGGGCCGATTCGCTGTCATCAAACAGCAGCTTGGTGACGCCTTCGTCACGGCCGTTGGCAATGGCACGGCCACTGGCAGTCCACGGGAACAGGCCCTTCTTGACCTTGATGCCCTGCGCCTTGGCCTGATCTTCGGTCAGGCCCACCCAGGCCACCTCGGGGTCGGTGTAGGCCACGCTGGGGATGACACGGGCGTTGAAGGCTGCGGCAGCCAGCTCCTTGTTGCCCTGCAACTCGCCGGCAATCACTTCGGCCGCCACATGGGCCTCGTGCACCGCCTTGTGCGCCAGCATGGGCTGGCCGACGATGTCGCCAATGGCGAAGATGTGGGGCACGTTGGTGCGCATCTGGATGTCGACGTTGATGAAGCCCCGGTCTGTCACGGCCACGCCCGCTTTTTCTGCGGCGATTTTCTTGCCGTTGGGCGTGCGGCCCACGGCTTGCAGCACCAGGTCGTACACCTGTGGCGCTGGCGCTGTGCCACCCTCTTGCGCAGGGGCAAACGTCACTTCAATGCCTTCGGGCGTGGCCTTGGCGCCCACCGTCTTGGTTTTGAGCATGATGTTGTCAAAGCGCCTGGCGTTCATCTTTTGCCAGATCTTCACCAGATCGCGGTCGGCGCCCTGCATCAGGCCGTCCATCATTTCCACCACATCCAGGCGCGCGCCCAGGGTGCTGTAGACCGTGCCCATCTCCAGGCCGATGATGCCGCCGCCCAGGATCAGCATGCGTTTCGGCACTTCTTTCAAGGCCAGCGCCCCGGTACTGTCCACCACACGGGGATCGTCGGGCATGAAGGGCAGGCGAACCGCCTGGCTGCCAGCGGCGATGATGGCGCGCTGGAAGGCGATGACCTTCTTGGCGCCGGTCTTGTCCTGTGCGCTGCCGGTGGTTTCCTCCACCTCCAGGTGGTTGGCACCCACAAAGGCTCCGTAGCCGCGCACGGTGGTCACCTTGCGCATCTTGGCCATGGCCGCCAGACCGCCGGTGAGCTTGCCGATGACTTTTTCCTTGTGGCCGCGCAGCTTGCCGATGTTGACCACCGGAGCACCAAAGTCCACGCCCAGGTCGCCCAGGTGCGCCACCTCGTCCATCACCGCAGCCACATGCAACAGGGCTTTGGAAGGGATGCAGCCCACGTTCAGGCACACGCCACCCAGGGCGGCATACCGCTCCACCAGCACCACCTTCAGGCCCAGATCCGCCGCCCGAAACGCCGCCGAGTAGCCCCCGGGGCCTCCGCCGAGCACCAGCACGTCGCAGGCCAGATCGGCAGCGCCCGTGAACACCGCACCGGCACCGACCACCGCGGCAGGCGCTACGCTTTGTGTAGCAACCGGGGCAATACTGACGGGGGCTGGAGCCGCTTTTGATTCGGAACTTGCGGCCTCGCCCGATGTCGCTGCCGCAGCTTCGAGCAGCAGCACCACCGAGCCTTCCCTGACCTTGTCGCCGAGCGCCACCCGGAGTTCCTTCACCACCCCGCCCTGGCTGGCCGGGATCTCCATCGAGGCCTTGTCGCTCTCCACGGTGATCAGGCTCTGCTCGGGCTGGATGGTGTCGCCGGGCTTGACCAGCAGCTCGATGACGGTGACCTCGGAAAAATCACCGATGTTCGGAACCTTGATTTCTACGCTTGCCATGTTGTTTCCCCATCCATTCAGAGCATGTCTTCATTCATCCGTACCCAGCAAAAAACGCTGCCTGCAGGGTGTGGGGCAATGGCCCCCGCCGATTTCTGGCCCCCGGACAGCATGAGGCGGGGGCCATTGCCCCACATCCGCCCACCCACACCCCGGCGGGGCATCACAGCAAGACCCGGCGGAAATCGCCCAGGATCTGGCCGAGGTAGACATTAAAGCGGGAAGCCGCAGCACCATCAATCACCCGGTGGTCCCAGGTCAGCGACAGCGGCAGCATCAGGCGCGGCTGGAAGGCCTTGCCGTCCCACACCGGCTCCATCTGGCTCTTGCAGACGCCGAGGATGGCCACCTCGGGGGCATTGATGATGGGCGTGAAATAGCGACCCCCAATACCGCCTAGGCTGGAGATGGTGAAGGTCGCGCCGCTCATGTCGGCCGGGCCCAGCTTGCCATCGCGCGCCTTTTTGGCCAGTTCGGCCATCTCCTGGCTGATCTGGAAGATGCCTTTCTTGTCGGCGTCCTTGATCACCGGCACCATCAGGCCATTCGGCGTGTCAGCAGCGAAACCGATGTGCCAGAACTGCTTGTAAATCAGCGCATCGCCGTCCAGGCTGCTGTTGAACTCGGGAAACTTCTTGAGCGCGGCCACACAAGCCTTGATGAGGAAAGCCAGCATGGTGACCTTGATGCCCGACTTCTCGTTTTCCTTGTTGGTGGCCACGCGGAAGGCCTCCAGGTCGGTGATGTCGGCATCGTCATGGTTGGTGACGGCCGGAATCATCACCGCATTGCGCAGCAGGTTGGCGCCGCTGATCTT
This sequence comes from Rhodoferax sp., assembly GCA_018882485.1. GTDB lineage: Bacteria > Pseudomonadota > Gammaproteobacteria > Burkholderiales > Burkholderiaceae_C > Rhodoferax. Next base: position 3,973 of record VERU01000300.1, read on the forward strand.
CTTGATGCGGCTGAGGTCCTTGCGCTCGATGGGCCCGAACTTGGCGAAGTCCACCTTGGGCCAGGGGATCAGGCCCAGCTCGCCACCGCCCGCAGAGGCGCCCGCCGCAGGCGGGGGGGGCGCCTGGG
>VERU01000301.1 GCA_018882485.1 Rhodoferax sp.
GTCCAGGTGCAGCTGGGCCAGCGGGCGGCGCCGCGCTGGTGCGGGCCAGCGGGACTGCAGCCGACCCGACACGCCCCCGCAGCGCCCGGCTGCTGGCAGGTGAACGGCATCGCCTGCGACGCCGTCCTGCTCGCCACTTCGGCATCAAATGCCCTGGAAACCCTTGCCCCGCCTGATCTGGATGCTCCTGAAAGCGTAGCAGGCCCGGTGGCCGGCTGGTGCCGCATCACGGCCGGCCTGCGCTTTGAGGCCATCGCCACCGTGTACGCCTGGGCACCCCGGGCCCGCCTGCCCCAACCCATGCTGGCGCTGCGGCCGCCAGCCCCTGGCGGGGCCATCGCACCGGCACAGTTTGCATTCGACCGGGGCCAGCTGGGTGGCCCCTGCGGGCTGCTGGCGTTCGTGGTCAGCGCCTGCCGTGCCGACCGGGCCGTGCTGGAACAGCAGACGCTGCGGCAGGCCCGTGACCAGCTGGGCCTGGAACTGCAAGCGGTGCGCACCCTGGTGGACAAACGGGCCACCTTCGCCTGCACGCCCGGCCTGCAGCGGCCGCCGCCGGCCATTGCGCCCGGGCTGTGGGCCTGCGGCGACTACCTGCAAGGCCCCTACCCCGCCACGCTCGAAGGCGCGGTGCGCAGCGGCCTGCAGGCGGTGCAGGCCCTGGTCAGAGCCTGAGCAGCCGGCACAGGGCCAGCAGCCCATCCACCGTGGCATGGGGGTCCTGCGCGTGGACCCAGTCCTGCCGCTCGCGGTTGACCCAGACCGTCTGCATGCCGGCGGCCAGGCCGCCCAGCACATCCAGCGCCCCATCGTCCCCCACGTGCAGCACCGCCGCAGCCGGCAAACCCAGGCGCTGTGCGGCCTGGTCAAAAATCCGGCGGTGCGGTTTGGCCACCCCGGCGTCGCGGGCGCTCACGCAGGCCACGAAAAATCCCCCGATCCCGATGCGTACCGGAGCGGCATTGCCGTTGGACAAGGCCACCAGCGGATAGCGCGCGCCCAGCGGCTGCAGGGCCGGCAGCGCATCGTCGTACAGATCCACCCGGTTGCGGTACTCGTAGAACACCTCGAACGCGGCCGGCGCCAGGGCTACATCCTCGCCACAGCCCTGCAGCGCCAGCCGGATCAGCGCCTGGCGCTGGTGACTCAGGTCGTGCTGCAGCTCGGGCCGCTCGGCCAGGACCTGCTGGCGCAGTTGGGCGCGCTGCCCGCTGTCGGCCAGCGTGGCCGCAGCGCCCGGGGCACGGCCCTGCAGCCATTGCGCCAGCGCGGCCTCGGCGCGGTGGATGGTGGGCCACACCGGCCACAGGGTGTCGTCCAGATCCAGCGTGATGGCCTGCACGGCCGCGGCGTCGAGCATAGGTGAGCGAGAATAGCGCATGCGCTCCGACACCTCCTCACCCTTCGCTGCGGAGCCTCCATTTCGCCACGGCCAGCCCCCCCGCGTCGGCCTGCTGTTCTGCAACCTGGGCACGCCGGCCAGCCCCGGAACCGCCGATGTGCGCCGCTTCCTGGCCGAGTTCCTGAGCGACGCCCGGGTCGTTGAAATCCCCCGCCTGCTGTGGCTGCTCATCCTGCACGGCGTCATCCTGCGCGTGCGGCCGGCCCGATCGGCGGCCAAATACGCCAGCATCTGGCTGCCCGAGGGATCGCCGCTCAAGGTCTGGACCGACCGGCTCGTTGCCGCGCTGCAGCAGCGCCTGAACCAGCGCAACAGCCCGGTGCGGGTGCAGGCCGCCATGCGCTACGGGGCCGACGCCATCGCCCAGGGCCTGGATGCCCTCAAGGCGGCGGGGGCCACGCGGGTGCTGGTGGTACCCGCCTACCCCCAGTACTCGGCCACCACCACGGCCAGCCTGTTCGATGCGGTGTACGCCTGGGCGGCCCGGGTGCGCAACCTGCCCGAACTGCGCTTCGTCAACCGATACCACGACCACCCCGCCTACATCGAGGCCCTGGCCGACAGTGTGCGCCGCCACTGGGCCCGCGAGGGCCGGGGCGAACAGCTGGTGATGAGCTTTCACGGTGTGCCCGAGCGCACCCTGCAGCTGGGCGACCCCTACCACTGCGAATGCTTCAAGACCGCCCGGCTGCTGGCCGAAGCCCTGGAGCTGCCGGCCGGCGGCTACAAGGTCACCTTCCAGTCACGCCTGGGCCGCGCCAAATGGCTGCAGCCGTACACCGAGCCCACCCTGATCGAACTCGCCCAGTCGGGGGTGCGGCAGGTGGACGTGATCTGCCCGGGTTTCATCTGCGACTGCCTGGAAACCCTCGAGGAAATCAACCTGGAGGCCCGCGAAGCCTACATCGCCGCCGGGGGCGAGCGCTTCGGCTACATCCCCTGCCTGAACGCCGACCCGCTGTGGGTGGCGGCCCTGGACGACATCGCCCGCAGCCACATGTCGGGCTGGCCCCTGGACGGCCCCGCCGACGACGCCAGCCTGAGGGCCTCGCGCGAGCGCGCTCTCGCCCTGGGCGCGCCGGACTGACGGTTCACGGGGCGCCGGGTTGCATTTCGGCCCCCAGCGGGTGCTCGCACCCGAGGAATCAGGGTAAGCTGGACAAGGCGCTGCCGCCCTGACGAGCCGGCAAGCTCAGGCGATGCAGGCCAGGTAGGCCTGCTCCAGCGTCTGGGTGCCGTAATGGGCACGGCATTCGGCCGGCGAGCCCACAAAACGCAGCTCGCCCTGGTGCAGGATGGCCATGCGGTCGCAGATTTCTTCCACATCGGCCAGCGCGTGCGAGCTGAAGAACAGCGTGCGCCCGGTCTGGCGCAGGCTGGACAGCTGCGCCTTGAGCAGGGCCCGCGCCTTGGGATCCAGCCCGCTCATGGGCTCGTCGAGCACATAGATGTCCTTGCGCGCCAGAAAGCAGGCCGCCAGCCCCAGCTTCTGCGTCATGCCCTTGGAGTAGGCGCGTACCGGCCGGTCCAGCGCGGCGGCATCCAGGTCCAGCGCCGTGAGCATCTCCAGGGCCGAGGGCTCATGGTAGGGCAGCGACTGCAGCTGGAGCATGTATTTGAGGAAATCCCGCCCGTTCAGGTAATAAGGCGGCATGAAGCGCTCGGGCAGAAACGCCAGCGGCCGGCGCGACTCGGTCTCGGTGTGCGCCACCCCGCCGATGGCGATGCTGCCCCCATCGGTGCCGCAAAAATCGAGCAGGCACTTGAGCAGCGTGGTCTTGCCCGCGCCATTCATGCCCACCAGCCCGAAAAATTCACCCGGCGCGATCTCCAGGTCGATACCGTGCAGCACCTCGCGGGCGCCATATTTCTTGCGGAGCTGGGAGAAGCGGAAGGCGGGGGTGGGCATAAAGCAGTGAGGCCGATCGGGTACAAAACCCTATGGTAAGGGATGGGACGGAGCCGAGGGAGATCGCACGGGGCGGTTGGTTGCGCTTGCAACAAGAAAAAAGCCTGCAGGCCCTTGGGGACTGCAGGCTTCCCGCGCAGGAGGGTACCTGAAGGTACCGCTCCCGAACGATCAGAACAAGGCCGTGGAGACGTTGAAGGAACCAGCCGGATAGCGGGTTCCGGCGCCAGCCGTGGCGTTTCCACGGATGCCGCCGGTGTTGGAGAAACCGTCGTCATTGGCCGTATCCAGAACCTGGGCGATGTTCTGCGGAACGTTGCCAGACACGAAATACAGGGCGGACGTCGGGGGCAAGCCAAAAGGAACCGCCACCTGGATACCAAAGAAGTTGCCCGCCGCATTGGCCGGGGGATTGAAGATGGTGAAACCGTCCGTGCCTTCCACCTTGATGAAGCCGGCCGCCCGCAGGTGCTGGAACATCTTGTTGTTTTCGGCCACGTTGCCATTGGCCGGCGCGGCAGCCAGCACGTTGCTGAAGGCGCCGGCCATGGTGATCACGCCGTTGCCGCCACCGTTGACGCATTCAGAGCCACCGCACTGGGCAGCCGTGAAGCGGCCGGCCGTACCCACCGGCAAGCCGTTGGTTGCCACGGTCAGCACGCCGGCCAGCGAGTCGTCGCCCGGCAGCTGCTTGAAGCGGTCCTGGTACATGTTGATGGCCGTCTGCAATGCCGTCTTGTCGGCATACAGGGCCTTGGCCTTGCTGGAAGTGATCAGTTCCTGGCC
>VERU01000302.1 GCA_018882485.1 Rhodoferax sp.
GTGCTGGTCAACTGCGCAGGCCAGTGGGCGCGCCAGTTCGGCCTGCTCGCCGGCGTGAACGTGCCGCTGTACCCGGCCGAGCACTTCTACATCGTCACCGGCAAGATCGAGGGCGTGCACCCCATGCTGCCGGTGATGCGCGATCCGGACGGCTTCATCTACTACAAGGAAGAGGTGGGTGGCCTGCTGATGGGCGGTTTCGAGCCCGTGGCCAAGCCCTGGCGGGTGGACCCGATCCCTTCGGATTTCCAGTTCCAGCTGCTGGGCGAAGACTGGGAGCAGTTCGAGCCACTGATGAAGAACGCCATCCACCGCACCCCCTGCCTGGAGACGGCCGAGATCAAGATGCTGCTCAACGGCCCCGAGAGCTTCACGCCGGACGGCAACTTCATCCTGGGCGAAGCGCCGGAGCTGCGCAACTATTTCGTCTGCGCGGGCTTCAATTCCTCGGGTATCGCCAACTCGGGCGGTGCGGGCCGCCTGATGGCCGAGTGGATCGTGGGCGGTGAGCCCAGCACCGACCTGTGGGATGTGGACATCCGCCGCTTCGGCCCCTTCACCGGGAACCGGCGCGCGCTGGCCGAGCGCACCGCCGAAACCCTGGGCCTGCACTACGCCATGCGCTGGCCTCGCCAGGAGCTGGAGACGGTGCGTCCGCTGCGCACCTCGCCGCTGTACGACCTGCTGGCGGCCAAGGGCGCCGAATTCGGCAGCAGGAATGGCTGGGAGCGGGCCAACTACTTCAAGCCCGATGTGGCTACAGCGCCGCCCCCGCACACGCTGGGCCGCCCCGGTTGGCTGCCCTGGATGGTGGAGGAGCAGCGCGCCACACGCGAGGCCGTGGCGCTGTACGACCAGAGCTCTTTTTCCAAGCTGCTGCTGTCGGGCCGCGATGCGCTGGCGGTGTTGCAGCGGCTGTGCGTGCGCAACATGGACGTGCCCGTCAACCGCATGGTCTACACCGCGATGCTCAACGAGCGCGGCGGCTTCGAGAGCGACCTGACGGTGATCCGCCAGCAGCCCAACGCCATGGGCGAGCGCTTCCTGATCGTGACCGGATCGGCCCAGACGGTGCGCGATTTCGACTGGATCGCGCGCCACATCCGGCCCGACGAGCACGCCCTGCTGACCGATGTCACCCCGCTTTACTGCGTGCTGTCGCTGATGGGCCCCCAGGCCCAGGCCCTGCTGACCCGCCTGTGCCCGGACGACCTGTCGGCCACCGGCCTGCCCTTTGCCTGGACCCGGCTGATCGACCTGGGCCACGCCCGGGTGCGCGCCGCCCGCATGAGCTACGTGGGAGGGCCCGGCTACGAGCTGTATGTGCCGGTGGAAATGACCCGCCATGTCTATCTGGCGCTGCAGGAGGCCGGGCGCGACCTGGGCCTGCGCGATGCCGGCTACTACGCGCTGGACGCGCTGCGCATCGAGCGGGGCCGGCGCGCCTGGGGCGCCGAACTGGGCCCGGACGAAAGCCCGCTGGAAGCCGGCCTGATGGGTCTGGTCGATCTCGACAAGCCGGGCGGCTTCATGGGCCGCGAGGCGCTGCTGGCGCGGCGCGGGCAGCCGCTGCGCAAGAAGCTGGTGTCGCTGGTGATGGAGTCTCCCGACGACCCCCTGTGGGGCGGCGAGTCCATCTGGATCGACGGCTCGCCGGCTGGCGAGATCAGCTCGGCAGGCTGGAGCCCGGCCCACGGCCGCTGCGTTGCGCTGGGCTATGTGCGCGGCGCGGCCGCCCAGCAAGGGCATGCGGGTTCGGCAGTCCGGGTCGATCTGTGGGGCCAGCGCGTGCCCGCCCGGCTGTACGATCAGGCGCCGCCCCCGCCCTGACCGGCATACCGGCCCGGGGCCGGCCCAGGCGGTTTCACGCCAGACTGGCGCGCACGGCAGGCTCGAAGTGCGCCAGGGTCGGACCCCGGTAGCCGACGATCTTGCCCTCCTCGTCCCAGCGGCGCAGCCGAATGGCGTCGGCAAAGAAGGGCTCGGCGGCAAAGGCCTGCGCCTGGCTGGCCGTCATGGGCCCGCCCTGCAGGCGCAGCGACAGCTTGGAGGCTTCGGACAGGCGGTCGAAATAGCCCTCCTCCACGGCAGCGAGGTAGCGCTTGGCCGCCACATGCATGCGCACCGGCTCGGTCACGTCCGGCCCGAAATGCCGCGACAGCCAGGCCGAGCCGCTGGCCTCGTGCTGCGTGTCCACACCCTGGTCGGCGATGTCCTGCGGCAGGTCGTGCAGCAGGTGGCCGATGTCGTGCAGCAGGGTGGCCGCCACCAGCGCCGGGCTGGCGCCGTCGCGCTCGGCAAAGGCCGCGCACTGCAAGGCGTGCTCGAGCTGGCTCACGCCCTCGCCATAGTTTTCGTGGCCGCGGCGCTCAAAGGCCGCACCGATGTCGTTCCAGACGGTCATGGGGATGCTCGCAAGGGAGGGTTTCAGGTGGGTCGCAGCCGGCGCTGCAACACGCGGCGCCGGCTGTCCATCGCGTCGCGGTCAATATAGCAGCCCTGCAGGTGGCGCCGCCCCAGCTGGGGATCAAAAGCGGTGCGCCCGTGCAGCGTGCGGTCGTTCTGCATCACCACGCAATCGCCCGCCTCCAGCCGGAACACCCGTTCGAGCTCGGGGCGCAGCAGCACCCGGGCAAACTGCCGATACGCCGCATACCAGGATTCGGCCAGCCCGGCATCGGCGTCCAGCCAGTCGGCCGACCGGTTGTTGACATGCACCGCCGTCACCTGTCCCTCGTGGTCGGTCGAGATCAGGGTCTGGCGCGCCCGCAGTTCGGTGTCGGCGTCGGCATACCGGAAGTTCATGGGCAGGCGGCTCAGCAGCTCGAAGGCGCCCGGGTCTTCACGGCGCAGGCACTCGGCGGCCATGAAGCCGTCCACCAGCAGCGTGTCGCCACCGGGCGCCTCGCATTCCAGGCAATGCAGCAACTGCACGCCGGGCGACGGATGGCGATAGGGGTTGTCCGAGTGCACCCCCAGGCCCACTGCGGTGTAGGCCATGTTGGTCGGGTTGGGTACCGATTTCACATCGAACAACCGGCCGTAATTGGTGACGCGAACGTAACCCAGCCGGTCGCCCACCTCGGCCACGCTGCCAGGCTCCCGGGGTACGTCGCGCAGCAGCCCGAAACCCAGGGCCGCAAAGCGTTCGAGCCAGGCCAGTTCCACAGCCGGGTCGGCCAACAGATCGGGCCAGCGGGCCTGCGGCAGCCCGGGCGGCTGGTGGCCGTCCCACAGCTGCACAGGCTCCCGTCGCGCCTGCCGCGCCGGGTCGTCCAGCCGGTGCTGCAGCAGCCATTGGGCGAGGTAGATCGAGGCATGCCCATCGGACCACTGCACCTGCAGCGCGTGACCGTCGGCAGACTGCATCGGCTGCACCTGCCGTGGCTGCAGATCGGCGGGCAGATCGGCCACGCCGTAGAGCTTCTGGCCGTTGCCCGGGTGGCGGCATTGCGGGCAGCGGCAGTTGTCGCGCAACCACCAGGGGCCCCAGGCATCGACCCGGCCATCGGCCCAGCGCACCTGCACCCTGCCATCCACCCACGCCGCTTCGCTCAGACTGTCCATGTCTCCTCCATCCGGTTGACGCTTCAGGCGTCCGCGCGCCCCAGGCGCAGGGCCAGCAGGCCTGCCACCACGATCACCGCCGCGCCTGCCACCGTGGTCGCCCGCGGCACCTCGGCAAAGAACAGATAGCCCCACAGCGGAGCCCACAGGATGCCGGTGTACTCGAAGGGCGTGACCGTGCTCGCCCGGGCCACCCGGTAGGCGCTGGTCAGCAGCACGATGCCAGCTGCGGCCACCACCCCGCACGAGGCGATCATCAGGCCGTCACCCAGGCCGACCGTCACCCAGGGCCGCACCAGGAACTGCAGGCTGGGGTGGCTGGCCTGCTCCAGACCCAGCGCACGAAAAGCCAGCGCCGCCAGACCTGCACCCAGCAGAAACACCCCGTTCTGGTAAAACGCCATCACGGCCGCGCTCAGGGTGCTGGCGTAGCGGCGGGCCATCAGCATCGACAGGCCGTACAGCAGGGCCGCCAGCAGCGACAGCAGGGCTGCCGGGTCCACCAGGCCC
>VERU01000303.1 GCA_018882485.1 Rhodoferax sp.
GCCCTGCCACGTCGGCACGGATGCGCCGCGCCAGAGCATTGCCATCTATCCGTTGCGCCGTCATGGTGAAATTCTCCTCATCAAATCGGCATCCAGCCCTTGCTGGATGGACATTGTTTGCTATGAAAAATGAATCGCACCGCAAGGTGCCGCGTCAGGCTCGTGTCGCAGACTGTCCGAGGGCGATCTTCAGCAGGTCCGCCACCGTGTTGGCATTGAGCTTTTCCATGATGTTGGCGCGGTGCGCCTCCACGGTCTTGATGCTGATGCCCAGGTCATCGGCGATCTGCTTGTTCAGACGTCCAGCCACAATGCGTTCGAGCACCTGGCTTTCGCGCAGCGTCAGCCGCGCCATCAGCGCATCGCGGCTGGCGGCGTTCTGGAATTCGGTGAAGGCCTCTCGCGCCTGCTCCAGCATGCGCTCGACCAGGGTGACCAGCTCGTCTTCCTTGAAGGGCTTCTGGATGAAATCCATCGCGCCTTTTTTCATCGAATCCACCGCCATGGGCACATCGCCATGGCCGGTGATGAACACGATGGGCAGTGGCGAGCCGGTCTCGATGAGGCGGTTCTGCAATTCCAGCCCGGTCATGCCGCCCATGCGCACATCGACGATCAGGCAGGCCACTTCGCGGGCGTCGTAGCGGCTCAGAAAGGATTCCGCGGAGTCGAAGCAACGGACCCGGTAGTCCTTGCCCTCGAGCAGCCATTGCAGCGAATCGCGCACGGCTTCGTCGTCATCGACCACGTACACGGTGCCTTTTTTGGGGATCAAGCTCATGGTGTCAGCGCAGGCTTTCCTGGAGGGTCGGGCGGTCGGCTGCCGCGTCGCCCGTCAGTGGAGGGCAGGGCAGCCAGAAGGAAAAACAGCACCCGGTCACATCATTTTCATTGTAGAGGTTCTCCGCCGTCATCCGCCCCAGGTGGGATTCGACGATGGAGCGGCACAGACTCAGTCCGATGCCCATGCCGTCGGACTTGGTTGAGTAGAAGGCCTCGTAGAGGCGCCCCAGCACTTCCGGTGCCAGACCCCGCCCAGTGTCGGTCACGCTGAATTCCACCACGTCGCGGTCGCTGGCACGGGTCAGCACCACCCTCAGCTTGACATGGCGCTGCGCACTGGGCCGCTGCGCGGCATCGATGGATTCGGCCGCGTTCTTGAGCAAGTTGAGCAGCACCTGCTCGATCAGGATCGGGTCGGCCAGCACCTGCGGCAGGCGCGGCGCCACGTAGTGGCTCAGCCGCACGTTGCGCCGCCGGAGTTCGATTTCTGCCAGCTCCAGGGCCTCGTCGACCATCAGCCGGACCTCGGACATCGCCCGGTTGGTTTCGCTGCGCTTCACGAAGGACCGGATGCGCTGGATGATCTGGCCGGCCCGCTGCGCCTGCTTGGCCGTTTTCTCCAGCGCCCCGAGCAGTTCGGTCTCGCTGATCTGCTGCGCCTTGATGCGCGAGACCATCCCGTTGCAGTAATTGTTGATGGCCGTCAGTGGCTGGTTCAGTTCATGGGCCACGCTGGAGGCCATTTCCCCCATGGTGATGAGCCGGCTGGCGTTCTGCGCGCGCTCGGTCTGGGCGGCCGACTGCTCTTCGGCCAGGCGGCGTGCCGTGATGTCGGTGGCAATCACCATCTGGGCCAGCCGGCCGTCGACCCAGCTGAGGTAGCGCGCCCGCACTTCCAGCCATTTGCCCAAGGATTCCAGGTAGATCTCGGCGCTCTCGGACTCGGCCTCGGGCAACAGGTTGGTGGGCAGGCCGGCGAACGAGTCCACATCGTCCAGCGTCTCGTCTTCCGAGGGCGGGGGCGGGACGCCCGCCTGGGCCACCAGCCGCAGGTGTCCGGCCGCCAGGGTGCCGAACCACTGGCGGTAGAGCTTGTTGGCGAACAGCAGCTCCTCGCTGCCCAGCGGCGCCACCGAAATCGAGGCATCCAGCGCCTCCAGCACCGTGGTGAAGCGCTCGTGCGAGGCCGACAACTGCTCGCGGATGCGGTTGGGCTCGGTGATGTCGGTCATGGAGGTCATCCAGCCGGTCTGGGTGCCGCGCGCGTCGATCAGGGGCGACACGTAGAGCCGTGCATCGAACAGCGTGCCGTCTCGCCGCTTCACCCGCATCTGGATGCCGCCGGCCGTGCTTTTACCGGTCAGCTCCTCTTCCAGCCGGGCCGCCAGCATGTCGGCGTCGGCGTCGGGCCAGTAGGGGAACGGGGCGGTGCGGCCCACCAGGTCGGATTCGTTCCAGCCGGTCATCTGGCAGAACGCGGCATTCACATACGTGATGCGTCCCTGCAGATCGAGCGCCCGCATGCCGGTGAGCATGGAGTTTTCCATCGCCCGGCGAAAACTGGTCTCTGACACCAGTGCCTGCTGCGCCTGAAGGCGCCGGCGGGTGTGGCGCCAGTTGGCGATCAGGGTCCAGGCGGTCACCACGCTCAGGCTGATCACCAGCCAGAACAGGCCGCTGCCGATCAGGCCCAGCGAGGTGCGATACGCCTGGCCACGCACCACCAGCCCGTTGCCCACAGGCGACACCGGCACCTCGTAGGCATTCACCGGACTGGCCCAGGGCAACAGGCCGGTCGCGGGATTGCGGTTCGGGATGACCGTGCCCGCCAGCAGTTTGCCGGCCGAGTCGTGGAACGAAATGGCGTGACGGGCCGAGACCTCGGCCGGCACACCGTAGCGGAACAGCGCGTCCACCGAGTATTCGGCCAGCACGATCCCGGCAAACCGGCTGTGATCCCGGATGGGCACGTGGACCTGCAGTGTGGGGGGCAGTTCGCTGCCGTCCGGACGCTGCTGGCTCAGCGCATAGACCGGCTGCTGCAGGTCGCGCGCCAGGCTGAAGGCGGCGTCGGCGTCGCCGGCCGGCAGCAGGCCGCCCACCGGGTACAGGGTGAAGGCGGTGCTGGCGGCATTGCCCAGGCTGGCCTGCACCCGACGCCGCGCGTCCACCCAGGTCAGGCTGTGCAGCTCGGGAGCCTCGCCCATCTGGGTCTCGGCCAGGGCCTGGAAATCGTCGCGGTCCACCTCGCGGTTGCCGATCTCGCGGCTGGCCCGCTGCAACTGCTCCTGGCGCTCCATCAGCCGCAGCCTCAGCCGCTGCTGGGTGTATTCCACATCCCGGCGCACCGCCTCCTGTTCGCGCGCGATCTCCTCGGAGCGCAGGTAGGCGAAGGCCGCCAGGATGGCCACCAGAAACAGCCCCACCGCGGTCAGCGGTGCGATCAGCGCCAGCCGGTCCTGGCGCTGCGGCGTGAGCTTGCGCCACCAGGCCCGCAGGCGCGCGGCGGGCGTCTGCTTGGGCAGGCTGATGGGCAGGGTGACCGGCATGCCTTGAGTTTAGGGGACAGCGGCTGCGCCAGGAGCCGGCCGCGTGACGGACGGCCCGGCCAACCGTCGCCCCGGCGGATGCGCGATGGGCGGTGGCGGCGCTTCAGCCAGTGTTAGCTGGGTGGGCAGTATGCGGGAGGTGGGCGGTACGGGGGCTTCCGTACGGTTCTTGTTTTTATTTCATTATATAAAAATATAAAGCACTATTTGAAAAATGAAAGGATTTGTGCCAGAATTCGGATACCGTCACAATCGATCACTCGTTATCAGGAGACAGCATGGGCACCACAGGGCAGGGCGGGGGCGTCGCCACCGACAACCAGGAAACGCGGGAATGGCTGGACGCGCTCAGCGCGGTGATCCAGGCCGAAGGCCCCGAGCGGGCGCATCAGCTGCTGGAAGACCTGCTCGAACATGCGCGCCAGAGCAGCATCGACATGCCTTTTTCGGCCACCACGGGCTATGTGAACACCATCGAGCCGGACCAGGAAGAGCGCTGCCCCGGCAACATCGAGATCGAGGAGCGGCTGCGGGCCTACATGCGCTGGAACGCCATGGCCATGGTGGTCAAGGCCAACCGTCACAACCCCGAGGACGGCGGTGACCTGGGCGGCCACATCGGCTCGTTCGCGTCGCTGGCCCACATGTTCGGCGCCGGTTTCAACCATTTCTGGCACGCCGAGAGCGAAAACCACGGCGGCGACTGCGTCTACATCCAGGGTCATGTGTCGCCCGGCGTGTATG
>VERU01000304.1 GCA_018882485.1 Rhodoferax sp.
GTGTGCGCCAGGTGGTGATCAGTCTGGGTGCCCAGGGCGCCTGCTGGTGCGACGAACAGGGCCGGACCGGCCACCGTCCTGCCACACCGGTTGAGGTGGTGAACACCGCCGGCGCCGGGGATGCCTTGCTGGCCGGTCTGGTGCTGGGTTGCGCGCTGGCGCTGCCGCTGCCGCAGGCGGTACAGGGCGGTATGGCCTGCGCCGAAATCACCCTCGCCAGCCCTCATGCGAATGCCGTCCAGCTCTCGTTGGATAGCCTGCGTTCGCACCTGGGACAGCCGGGCTGGCTGGCGCCGGCCTGATCGATGTCCGGTTTCCTGCGCCCCATGCCTTCCAGGCGCTCCCTGTTTCACAACGGCCACTTGCCTTCCACACCATGACCCCCGAATCCGCACACCTCGATCTGGCCCCGGATGTTCAACTGGCCCTGCGCCAGGGACAGCCGGTGGTGGCGCTGGAGTCCACCATCATCTCCCACGGCATGCCTTACCCCGACAACGTCGCGACCGCACGGCGGGTTGAAGCCGAGGTGCGCCGCCATGGCGCCGTGCCGGCCACCATCGCCGTGGTCGAGGGGCGGCTGACGGCCGGACTGAGCGAGGCGCAGATCGAGGCGCTGGGCCGGGCCGGGCCGGCCGTGGCCAAGGTCAGCCGGCGCGACCTGCCCTACATCGTGGCCACCGGCCGCACCGGCGCCACCACCGTGGCCGCCACCATGATCATTGCCGCCATGGCGGGCATCCGCGTGTTTGCCACCGGCGGTATCGGCGGCGTGCACCGGGGTGCGACGCAGACCTTCGACATCTCGGCCGATCTGCAGGAGCTGGCGCGCACCTCGGTGGCCGTGGTCTGTGCGGGCGCCAAGTCCATCCTCGATCTGGGGCTGACCCTGGAGTACCTGGAGACCCAGGGCGTGCCGGTGCTGGGGTACCAGACCGACCAGCTGCCGGCTTTCTTCACGCGCGACAGTGGCTTCGGCGTGGACCACCGTCTGGAGAGCGCAGCGGACATTGCCGCCATGCTGAAGGTGAAATGGGACCTGGGACTCGATGGCGGGGTGGTTGTGGCCAACCCGATCCCCGAGGCCCACGCCATGAACCGGTCTGACATCGACCGGGCCATCGAGCAGGCCCTGGCCGACGCCCGAGCGCGCGGGGTGACGGGCAAGGAGACCACCCCTTTCCTGCTGGAGCGGGTGAACGCGATCACGGGCGGCAGCAGCCTGGCGGCCAACATCGAACTGGTGCTGAACAACGCGCGCCTGGCTTCGGCCATTGCGGTGGCGCTGGCGGCACCCGGTTCGATGGGCTGAGGTCCGTCCGGGCCTGCGCGCATGCCGCGTTTTGCCGCGAATCTGTCGTTCCTGTATCCGGAACTGCCTCTGCTGGAGCGCTTCGGCGCGGCTGCGGAGGACGGTTTTCGCGGGGTGGAGTTTTTGTTCCCGTACGACCATGCACCGCAGGTACTGGCAGCCCGTCTGCGCGCTGCCGGCCTGCAGCAGGTGTTGTTCAATGCGCCACCTGGCGACTGGGCGGCGGGCGATCGCGGCCTGGCGGCGCTGCCCGATCGGCAGGCCGAGTTTCGCCAGGCCATGGAGCGGGCGCTGCAGTATGCGCAGGTGCTGCAGTGTCCCCGCATCCATGTGATGTCGGGCCGCGTCAGGCCGGGTGACGAGCCGCAGGTGTTGTGGCGCATGCTGGTGGACAACCTGCGCTGGGCCGCCGGGCAGGCGCAGGCCCGGGGTGTCGGCCTGCTGGTCGAACCCATCAATTCGCGCGACATGCCGGGCTACCTGTTGAACCGGCAGGACCAGGCGCATGCGCTGGTGATGGAAGTGGATGCGCCCAACCTGCAGGTGCAGATGGACCTCTACCACTGCCAGATCATGGAGGGCGATCTGAGCGTCCGTCTGCGCCAGTTCCTGCCCAGTGGGCGGGTGGGTCATATCCAGGTCGCCTCGGTGCCCGATCGCCACGAGCCCGACGGCGGCGAGCTGAACCACCCCTTTCTGTTCGGGTTGCTGGACGAGCTGGGCTACGCCGGCTGGGTGGGCTGCGAGTACCGGCCGCGTCGCCCCGGACCGGGTGGCACCCGCAGCGGCCTGGGCTGGATGCGGCGCTGGGTCGTCTGAAAGCCGGCCGCCGTCTCCTGCGGTACAGGCTGGCGTGTCGAAACCGGTGCGTCCGATGCAGAATAGCGCCATGACACGCAACCACGAACTCAATGTGCAGCAAGACCTTGCTGCGGTGCTCCATCCCTACACCCCGCTGGACAAGATCGGCCAGACCGGTCCGGTGGTGATGACCCGCGGGGAAGGTGTGTATGTGTACGACGACCAGGGTCGGCGCTACCTGGAGGGCCTGGCCGGCCTGTGGTGCACCTCGCTGGGTTTTTCCGAGGAACGGCTGGTGGAGGCCGCTGCGCGGCAAATGGCGGCGCTGCCCTACTACCAGCTGTTTGCGGGGCGCGCCAACGAGCCGTCCATCGAACTGTCGGACCGCCTCATCGGCATGACCCGGCACCTGGGCATGGACAAGGCGCTGTTCGCCAATTCCGGCTCCGAGGCCAATGACCAGGCGGTCAAGGTCATCTGGTACTACTTCAATGCCACCGGCCGGCCGCGCAAGAAGAAGCTGATCGCCCGCGAGCGGGGTTACCACGGCGTGACGGTGATGGCCGCCAGCCTCACCGGGCTGCCCGGCAACCACGCCGACTTCGACCTGCCGATCAGCGACCGGGTGCTGCGCACGGGTTGCCCCAGCCATTACCACTATGCCCGCGACGGTGAGAGCGAGGCGCAGTTTCTCGACCGCACGGTGGCCGAACTGGAAGCCCTGATCGAGCGCGAAGGCGCTGACACCATCGCCGCCCTGTTCGCCGAGCCCATGCAGGGCGCCGGCGGCGTCATCGTGCCTCCGCCGGGGTACTGGGAGCGGGTGCAGGCCGTGCTGCGGCGCCACGATATCCTGCTGGTGGCCGACGAAGTCATCTGCGGCTTCGGCCGGCTCGGTGATCTGTTCGGCTGTGACACCTACGGCATCCGGCCGGACATCATGACCGTGGCCAAGGCCCTGTCCAGCGCGTACATCCCCATTTCCGCCACCCTGGTGTCCGGGGCCATCTACCAGGGCCTGATCGAGGGCAGCCGGCGCAACGGCGTGTTTTCGCACGGCGTCACCTATTCCGGCCATCCGGTCGCTGCGGCCGTGGCCAACGAAACCCTCAAGCTCTACCAGGAGCGCGACATCGTCGGGCATGTGCGGCGGGTGGCGCCCCGATTCCAGCAGCGGCTGCAGGCGCTGGCCGCTCATCCCCTGGTGGGCCAGGCGCGTGGCGTCGGTCTGGTCGGGGCGGTGGAACTGGCCCGTGACAAGCAGCGCCGCCTGCCCTTCGATCCCGCCAGCGGCATCCTCAACCACGCTTACACCGCGGCCATGGAACTCGGGCTCATCGTGCGACCGCTGCGTGACACGCTGGCGGTGTCGCCGCCGTTGATCATCACCGAGACCCAGGTCGATGAACTGTTCGACAAGCTCGGTCAGGCGCTCGACCGGGGCCTGGATGCCGCGCGTGGCGCCGGTCTGGTGGGTTGAAGCGCCCGCCCGCACCGGATTTGTAGTGATCCGATCCACTTGCCCAGGAGACCCCCATGAACACCCGTGCCCCCGACCCCGTGATCGATGCCGCGGCTGCGCTCGACCATGCCACCCGCAGCTGGGACCACGATATCGTGGCCCGGCTCAGCCATTACATCGGCATTCCGTCCAAGTCGCCCCTGTTCGACCCTGAATGGGCCGAGAACGGCCACATCGAGACCGTGCTGCGCGATGCGGCCGACTGGGTGCAGGCTCAGCAGGTGTCTGGCTTGCGTCTGGAGATCGTGCGCCTGGCCGGACGCACACCGCTGCTGTTCTTCGAGGTGCCCGCCAGCACCGGTCGACGGGCTGATGCCGGGCCGGCGGTCAGCCAGCAGACGGTGCTGATGTACGGCCACATGGACAAGCAACCCGAATTCACCGGCTGGCGCCGTGACCTGGGACCCTGGACCGCCAAGTACGAGGACGGGCGCC
>VERU01000305.1 GCA_018882485.1 Rhodoferax sp.
CGCCGAGGCCGTGGTGGATCTGGCCGGCCTGCGCGCGCCGGCCGTGATCTTTGAGGGCACGGCGCGCGAGGCGGCCCGCCTGTACCCGCGCAACGCCAATGTGGCGGCCACCGTGTCGCTGGCCGGGCTGGGTCTGGACGCCACACAGGTGCGGCTGGTGGCCGACCCGGGGGTGAGCGACAACGTCCACGAACTGAGCGCCCGCGGTACCTTCGGCGAATTGCAGCTCATGCTGCGCGGCCGTCCGCTGCCGGCCAACCCCAAGACCTCGGCGCTGACCGTCCTGTCGGCGCTGCGTTTTTTGCACAACCGCTCGGCGGAACTGACGCTGTGACGACCCGGCTGCACACCCTGATCGGCGGGCACTGGCGCGACGGCAGTGGTCCGCTGTACAGCACCGAGTATCCGGCCGATGGTTCCGAGGTGGCCGAGCTGCACGCCGCCAGCGCGGCCGACGCCGACGAGGCGGTGCAGGCCGCCGAGGCCGCCCGTCACCGCCCCAGCTGGGCCGGCCTCAGACCCCACCAGCGCGCGCTGCTGCTGCACCGCATGGCCGCCGGCATCCGCGAACGGGCCGAAGAGCTGGCCCAGCTGCAGCGGCTGGACAACGGCAAACCCATCGGCGAGACCCGCGCCCTGGTGGCCAGTGCGGCCGGCACCTTTCAATACTTTGCCGCCGCCTGCGAGACGCTCGAAGACGCCGTGACGCCGGCGCGCGGCGACTACTTCACGATGAGCCTGCACCAGCCGATCGGTGTGGTGGCCGCCATCACGCCCTGGAACTCACCCATCGCCAGCGAGGCGCAAAAGATGGCGCCGGCGCTGGCGGCGGGCTGCCCGGTGGTTGTCAAGCCGGCCGAGATCACGCCCCGCATGGCGATCGAGCTCGCCCGCATCGGCGAGGCCGCCGGCCTGCCGCCCGGCATCCTGGGCGTGCTGCCCGGCAAGGGGGCGTTGCTGGGCGATGCCCTGGTGCGCCACCCGCTGGTGCGGCGCGTGGCCTTCACCGGTGGCACCCAGGTGGGGCTGGGCATCGCCCGCCTGGCCGCCGAGAAGCTGATGAGCGTGTCGCTGGAGCTGGGCGGCAAGTCGCCCACCATCGTCTGCGCCGACGCCGACCTGGACCACGCGGTGGCCGGTGTGCTGTTCGGCATCTTCAGCTCCTCGGGCGAGTCCTGCATCGCGGGCTCGCGCGCCTTTGTGCACCGCAGCCTGTACGCCGCCTTTCGCGAGCGGCTGGTGGCCGGGGCCCGGGCGCTGCGGGTGGGCGACCCGGCCCTGGAAGCGACCCAGATAGGGCCGCTGGTCAGCCGTACCCACCGCGAGTCGGTGGAGCGCTACGTGGCCCTGGGGCTGACCGAAGGTGGCCAGCTGCTCACCGGGGGCACCCGACTGGCCGGCGCCCCGTTCGAGCGCGGTTACTACTACCCGCCCACGGTGATCGAGGGCCTGCCCAATACGGCCCGCATGGTGCAGGAAGAGATCTTCGGCCCGGTGCTGGCCCTGCTGCCCTGGGACGACGAAGCCGAGCTGATCGCCCAGTGCAACGACAACCCCTACGGACTGGCCTGCGGCATCTGGACGCGCGACTACCGCTGCGCCTGGCGGCTGGGCGCGGCACTGCAGGCGGGCACGGTGTGGATCAACACCTACAAGCAGTTTTCCAGCAGCACACCCTTTGGCGGCCTCAAGATGAGCGGCACCGGGCGCGAGAAGGGCCGGCTCGGCATCCTGGAATACACCACCCAAAAAAGCTATTACTGGGGCCTCAACGAGGCGCCTCTGCCCTGGAGTACGGCATGACAGACCCCACCCACGACGCCCCGGGCAGCTCGGGCATCGAAGGCATCGCCGCCATCACCTATGCCACCGACCGCTGGGACGAGGCACGGCGTTTTCTGGCCGACTGGGGGCTGACCCCGGTGGCCGAGCAGCCGGACCAGCAGCAGTGGGAAACGCAGAACGGCGCCCAGGTGCAGGTGCGGCGCATCGACGACCCCAGCCTGCCGCCCGCCATCGAGCCCGGCCCCACGCTGCGCGAAGTGGTGTGGGGCGTGCACGACGACGCCACCCTGGATGTACTGGCCAAAACCCTCTCCAGCCGGCGTGGTTACTGGGCTGACTGCTACGAAAACAATCGCATCGATGCGGCCACCTGCATCGGCGCGCTCGACCCCCAGGGCCTGCGGGTGGCGTTTCGCCGGACGAGCAAGCGGGCGTTGGCGCTGCAGGGTTCGCCCGCCAACCCCTGGGGGGCGGTGCAGCGCATCGACACCCCCTCGCCCGTGTACGAGCGGGCCCAGCCCATCGAGATCGGGCATGTGGTGTTCTTCACCGACCGGCTGGCCGAGATGGAAGCCTTTTACGCCGCGCTGGGTTTTGTCACCTCCGACCGCTACCCCGGGCGCGGCGTGTTCATGCGCTGCGCCCCCCAGGGCGGCCACCACGACCTGTTTTTGCTGCAGTTGCCCACCGGGCAGGTGGGCCTGAACCATGTGGCCTTTACCGTGCGTGACATCCACGAGGTGTTTGGCGGCGGCCTGCACATGAGCCGCTGCGGCTGGAAAACCCAGCTCGGGCCCGGCCGCCACCCCATCTCGTCGGCGTATTTCTGGTACTTCGAGAACCCCTGTGGCGGGCTGATCGAGTACAACGCCGATGAAGACCACCTGACCGCCGCCTGGCAGGCGCGCGAATTCCAGCCCGGCCCCACCGTGTTCGCCGAATGGGCGATCGACGGCGGCATCGACGGCCACACCCGGCGCCAGCCCAAGGTCGAGGCTTCGGGCGCCTTTCTGACCGAAAAACGCGGATGATGCCGCCACCGGACGACGCCAGCCTCATTTGATTTCCTCATCCTCGCGCCTGCGGGGATCCATGTGCCAGGAGATTTCCACCATGAACGCCATCCCCATCCAGGCCCTGCCCGAACGCTTCTTGCAGCCGCACCAGGCCCGCCAGCGTCCGCCCACCACCTATGAAGACCTGCTGGGCGACGCCATCGAGCGGGCCTTTGGGCAGGGCCACTGGGAACTGGACGCGCTGCTGGCCTACCTGAACCGGAGTGGCCCGGCCGGGCCCAATGGCCAGCCGTGGACGGCCGAGTCTTTTCAGCAACTCATGGCCACCCTGGGAGCCTGACATGAACGCTTCCACGGCTGCCATCGCCACCTCCGCCCCCGGTGTTCCTTCCGGCACCCCTCCCACGGCCGAAGCCGTTGATGCCTTGCTGGCCCGCGGCCTGTACGACCTGTGGTACCCGATTTGCCCCTCGGGCTTCGTGCAGGAGCGCCCGGTCTCGCTGCGCCGGCTGGGGATCAAGCTGGCCCTGTGGCGCGATGCGGCCGGAATCCCCCACGCGCTGGAAGACCACTGCCCGCACCGGGGCGCACCGCTGTCCATGGGCGTGAACCTGGGCGACCGCCTGGCCTGCCCCTACCACGGCATCGAGGTGCGCTGCGACGGCCTGGTGACCCGGGTACCGGCCAGCCCCGGCTGCACGCTGGAGGGAAGCCGCGCCGCGCGCAGCTTTCATGTTCAGGATGCCCACGGCGCGCTCTGGCTCTACAACAGCCGCATCCATGTGGATGCCCCGCCGCCGCTGCTACTGCCCGAGGAGCTGACCCGCCCCGAGTGGAGCCAGTTCCTGTGCTACGTGGAGTGGCGCGGTGACTACCGCTATGTGGCCGACAACGTGATGGACCCCATGCACGGCACCTTTGTGCACAAACAGTCGCATTCCATGTCCGAAGGCGACATCAGCGCCAAGTTCCGGCTGCGCAAGACCGATCACGGCTTCATGTTCGAGAAAGATGGCCAGCGCGACGTCAACTTCGACTGGACCGAATGGGGCGACACCGGCACCCACTGGATGCGCCTGGCCATCCCCTATCCCAAGACCGGCGGCCCGGGAGGCAGCTTCACCATCATCGGCAGCTACACGCCCATCGCACCCAACCTGAGCGCGGTGTTCTTCTGGCGCTGCCGCCGCGTGCAGGGCTGGCAACGCAACGTCTGGCGCTTTCTGTACCGCAACCGGCTGGAAGCCCGCCATTGGGTGGTGCTGGAAC
>VERU01000306.1 GCA_018882485.1 Rhodoferax sp.
CGCGAGGCCAGCCACACCAGCAGCAGCACCGGCAGACCGAGCGCGGCGGTGGCGATGAAGAAGTGGCTGTAGCCGAAGGTATCGACGTACACGCCCGAATAGCCGGCCAGGAACTTCGGCAGCAGCAGCATCATGGAACTGAACAGCGCGTACTGCGTGGCCGAGTAGCTGACGTGGGTCAGGCTGGAGAGGTAGGCGATGAAGGCGGCCGAGGCGATGCCGCTGGCCAGGTTGTCGGCCGAGATGACCAGGATGAGCATGGACAGGTCGTGCCCGAGCGTGCCCAGCCAGGCAAACAGCAGGTTGCTGGCGGCGCTGAGCAGCGCGCCCAGCATCAGCACCCGCATCACCCCCAGGCGCACGGCCAAAACGCCGCCCACGAAGGCCCCGAGCAGCGTCATGATGACGCCATAGACCTTGGTGACGCTGGCCACCTCGGTCTTGGTGTAGCCCATGTCGACGTAGAACGGGTTGGCCATGATGCCCATCACGACATCGCTGATGCGGTACGTCCCGATGAGGGCCAGCAGCAGCAGGGCCTGCCAACGGTAACGCCGCAGGAAATCGGCAAAGGGCTCCACCAGGGCGCCCCGCAGCCATTCAGCGGCATGGCGCGCCGGTGGCAGCGGCGGCACGGGGGGCTCGGGCGCGGTGAGCACCGTGACCAGGCCCAGCACCATGCTGGCGGCCATGGCCAGGTAGGCCGTCTGCCACGCGGCATGCTGGTAGGCCGCCGCCTGGGGAACCTCGGCCCGGGCTGCGATCCAGAGCACGCCGGCACCGGCCCATATCATGGCCAGCCGGTAACCGGTCTGGTAGGCCGCCGCCAGCGCAGCCTGGCGGTCGGCCGCGGCGGACTCGATGCGGTAGGCGTCCAGCGCGATGTCCTGGGTGGCCGAGCCGAAAGCCACCGCCAGGGCACCCCACACCACGGGCTCCAGGGCGATCCGGGGATCGTTGAAGGCCATGAGCACCAGGCCGGCGATGATGGCGCACTGGGACAGCAGCAGCCAGCTGCGCCGGCGTCCCAGACGGCGGGTGAGCCCGGGCAGGGGCAGGCGGTCGACCAGCGGCGCCCAGAGCCACTTGAAGGCATAGGCCAGACCGACCCAGCTGAGGTAGCCGATGGTGGCGCGGTCGATGCCCGCCTCGCGCAGCCAGAAGCTCAGGGTGCCCAGCACCAGCAGCAGCGGCAGCCCCGCGGAAAACCCCAGCAGCAGCATGCGCAGGGTGGGGGGCTCCAGATAGACCCTCACGGCCTCGCGGACGGAGGGTTTGCGCAGGGGGGGCGTGGCCGCGTCGTTCGACATCGGTGAATAATACGCCTCGGCTTGTTCTCGCCCGGCGCACGCTGCCCCTGTCACCCGCTGTCATGTTCCACCGGTCCACCCTGCATCCCCCTGCCATCCCCGGCCACAGGCCGGCGATGGGCCTCGTTGGCAGCGCGCTGCTGGCACTGAGCCTGCTGCTGGCTCCGGCCGCCGGCGCCCAGGGCCCGGTCCGCGAGGGGGTCGAGGTGGGCGGCAATTCGGCCTTCACCCGGCTGGTACCGGCCGACAGTGTGGAACGATCGGCCAGCGAGCAGTACCGGCAGATGATGCAGCAGGCCGCCGAAAAGGGAGCACTGGCGGGCAAGGACCACCCCCAGGTGCGCCGCCTGCGCGACATTGCCGGGAAGATCATCCCGCACGCCGAAGCCTGGAACCCGCGGGCCGGCCAGTGGCGCTGGGAGGTCAACCTGATCGGCAGCAAGCAGGTCAACGCCTTCTGCATGCCCGGCGGCAAGATCGCCTTCTACACCGGCATCCTGGATCAGCTCAAGCTGAGCGACGACGAGGTGGCGATGGTGATGGGCCATGAAATCGCCCACGCCCTGCGCGAACACGCCCGCGAGCGCATGGGCAAGAGCGCGGCGACCAACCTCGGCGCCGGCCTGCTGACGCAGATGCTGGGGCTGGGCCAGCTCGGCCAGACGGTGACCAACTACGGCGCGCAGCTGCTGACCCTGCAGTTCAGCCGCGAGAACGAGTCCGACGCCGACCTGGTGGGCATGGAGCTGGCCGCCCGCGCCGGCTACGACCCGCGCGCCGGCGTCACGCTGTGGCAGAAGATGGGCGCGGCCAACCGCAATGCGCCGCCGCAATGGCTCTCCACCCACCCCTCGGGCGACTCGCGCATCCGCGAGATCGAGGCCAACCTGCCCAAGGTCATGCCGCTGTACGAGCGGGCCCGGGCCGACTGACGCCGGCCGGGCGCCGGCCTCTCAGGTCCCGCCCACGTAGGGATTGCTGCGCCGCTCCCGCCCGAAACTGCTTTCCGGACCGTGGCCGGGAATGAACACCGTGGCATCGCCCATGGGCCACAGGCGCTGCACGATGCTGTCAATCAGGGTCTGGTGGTCTCCCCGGGGGAAGTCGGTCCGGCCGATGGAGCCGGCGAACAGCACGTCCCCCACGAAGGCCCGCCCGATCTCGGGGGAGTGGAACACCACATGGCCGGGGGTGTGGCCGGGACAGTGCCGCACGTTCAGGGTGCAGCGTCCGACGGTGACGCTGTCGCCATCGAACAGCCAGCGGTCGGGCGTGAAGGGCTGTGAGGGTGGGAAGCCGAACATGCGGCTCTGCCCGGCCAGCTGGTCGATCCAGAACTGGTCGTCCGGGTGCGGTCCGACGATGGGCAGCTGCAGCCGCGCTGCCAGCTCGGCCGTGCCGCCCGCGTGGTCGATGTGGGCATGGGTGAGCCAGATCTGGGTCAGCGTCAGGCCCTGTGCGCGCACCGCATCCAGGACCGTGTCCAGATCGCCCCCCGGATCGATCACCGCCGCCTGCAGCGTCTCGTCGCACCAGACGAGCGAACAGTTCTGCTGAAAGGGCGTGACCGGGATCGTGAGGTAGCGGAGCATGGACGGACTGAACAGGGTGAGGATCGGTATCGGGAATACGGCAGTACGGCAGCACGGCGCCGGCCCGAGTATCGGCGCAGACCCGCGCCCCGGCCGGTTCAGGATCGCCTGGGCCGGCATGAATTTACATCGATTTAGGCCTTCAGCCCTTGTTTCATAAGGGTCTATAGCTTCAATTTCGATAGCAAAGAAAATCAGGCCAGACGGGCCAGCGCTGCCAGCGCGCCGGCCACCTCGTCTTCGGTGTTGTAGAAATGCGGGGCGATGCGGATCATGGGGCCGCGCGCCGAGACCACGTAGCCCGCCTCCGCCATGCGCCGCTCGACGGTGGGGGAATCCGGCACCCGGATGGCGGTGGTGGCACCCTTGCGGGCCGGATCGCGCGGGCTGGCCAGGGGCAGGCCCAGGCGCTCGGCCTCGGCCACCGCCAGGGCCGACAGGTGCTGCAGCCAGGCCTCGATGCGCGCAAGTCCCAGGCCATTGAGCAGCGCCATGCCCGCCTGCGCGGCAAAGGCATTGATGTACGGCGGGGTTCCGGTGTCGAAGCGGCGGGCGCCGTCGGCATAGTCCAGGGTGCGGATGTCGAAGGCAAAGGGGTTGACGCGGCCGAACCAGCCGGTGGTCGCCGGACGCAGCTCGGCGGCCAGGCCGGGACGCACGTACATGAAGGCGATGCCGGGGCAGCCGAGAAGGAATTTCTGGGCGCCGCAGACCAGGATGTCGATGTCGTCGCGCAGCACGTCGATCACCATGGCGCCGGCCGACTGGTAGGCATCGACCAGCAGCAGCGCGCCCTGGTCATGGGCCAGCCGTCCGATGGCGGCGATGTCCTGCAGAAAGCCGTTGGCATAGGACACGTGGGACACCGACACCAGCCGCGTTCGGCCGTCGATGGCGGCCTCGTAGGCCTCCAGCGCGATGCAGCCCTGGGCGTCACCGGGCACGAAATGGATGTCCGCGCCGCGCGCCTGCTGGGCCAGCCAGACATGCCCCAGCGAGGGAAAGTCGATGTCGCCGAGCACCACGCGCCGGCGCTCGCCCCCGAAATCCAGGCAGTGGGCCACCGAGGACGCCAGGTCGGAAACGCAGGACATGACCGCGATGTCGGCAGCCTGGGCCCCGATGGCCCGGGCGAACTCGGCCTTGGCCTGGTCGAGCACCACC
>VERU01000307.1 GCA_018882485.1 Rhodoferax sp.
CTGCAACGCGGGGCCGAAGGCTGGACCTGGCCTGCCGAGGCGCCCCTCACCGGGCGGGCGCGGGTCGAGCTGCCTCCGGTCAACGCCTGGTCCATGCTGGCGCCACCCGGGTGGCGCCTGCGCGGCACCCTGGACGCCGATGCCCGCATCGGGGGCACGCGCGCCGCCCCGCTGTGGAGCGGCAACCTGCGTGCCCAGGACCTGGCGGTGCGGGCCGTGGCCGAGGGCATCGACTTCAGCGGCGGGACCCTGCGGGCGCGGCTGGATGGACAAACCTTGCTGATCGACGATTTCACGCTGCAGGGTGCCAGCGGCGCCGGCCCGGCCGGGGTGCTGCGGCTCAACGGCAGCCTGCGCTGGCTCGATGCGCCGGCCGAGGGCGCCACGGCGGCCCTGAGCCGCTGGCGCATCGACCTGAGTGCCTCGGCCGATCGGCTGCGTGTCAGCGCACGAGCCGACCGACGGCTGGTGATGTCCGGACGGCTCAGCGCCCAGCTCGGGCCCTCGCGCCTGAGCCTGCGCGGGGCCCTGCGGGCGGACCAGGCGCTGTTCACGCTGCCCGAAGACAGCGCGCCGGCCCTGGGCGAGGATGTGCGCGTGCGCCGTGCCAACCCGGCGCCGGCAGGCAGCGCCGGGACCGGCCGCACCCGGACGTCGGCGGCCGCGACCCCGCTGCCGGTCGAAGTGCGTGTGGCGCTGGACCTCGGGGACGACTTCCAGGTCCGGGGACGCGGTCTGAGCACCCGGGTGGCCGGTCAGGTGGAGCTGCGCAATGCCGGGGAACGCAGCCTGCAGCCGGTGCTCCAGGGCGAGGTGCGGGCTGTCAAAGGCAGTTACCGGGCCTACGGTCAGTCGCTGGACATCGAGTCCGGCGTGTTGCGCTTCTCCGGCGCCTACGACAACCCGGCGCTGGATGTGCTCGCCCTGCGGCCCAACCTGTCACAGAAGGTGGGGGTGCAGATCACCGGCAGCATGCTGTCGCCGGTGTTCCGCCTGTACGCAGACCCGGAACTGCCCGATGCCGAGAAACTGTCCTGGCTGGTGCTGGGTCGCTCCGCGGCCAATGGCGGAGCCGAAGCCGCTCTGCTGCAACGCGCGGCCCTGACCCTGCTGGGCGGCAACGCCGCGCAACTGCCCGGGCAGCTGGCACAGGCGCTGCGGCTGGACGAGTTCAGTGTGCGCGGCGGCAGCACCCAGGCCGATGGCAGCACCAGCGGCGCCACCGTCACCCTGGGCAAACGGCTGTCCAGCGAGTTCTATGTGGCCTACGAGCGCAGCCTGGCGGGCACCCTGGGCACGCTGTACATCTTTTTCGACCTGACGCGACGGCTCACGCTGCGGGCCCAGGCCGGTCAGCAGAGCGCGGTCGACCTGATCTTCACCCTGCGCTACGACTGAGCCGGCGCGGTCGCGGCCGGCGGCGGACTCAGGCGGTGCCCCAGACCTCGTTGGCGGTCTCGATGACCAGGCGCAGCTTGCTGCGCTGGTCCTCCACGGCGATGTTGTTGCCGTGCACCGTGGAGCTGAAACCACATTGCGGCGACAGCGCCAGCTGCTCGAGCGGGGCGTAGCGGGCGGCCTCGTCGATGCGGCGCTTGAGGTCGTCCTTGCTTTCCATCTGGCCGAATTTGGTCGTCACCAGACCCAGCACCACCGTCTTGCCCTTGCGCAGGAAGCGCAGCGGGCGGAAGTCGCCCGAGCGGTCGTCGTCGTATTCCAGGAAATAGGCATCGATGTCCATCTCCGACAGCAGCGCCTCGGCCACCGGCTCGTAATCGCCGCTGGCGGCGAAAGTGCTCTTGAAATTGCCCCGGCACAGGTGCATGGCCAACAGCATGTCGGCCGGCTTGTGGGCCACCACCTTGTTGATGAAGGCCGCATAGCGGCGCGGCAGCTCGTTGGGGTCATCGCCCCGCTGGCGCGCGGCCTCCCGCATCCGGGGATCGCACAGATAGGCCAGATTGGTGTCGTCCATCTGCACATAGCGGCATCCGGCCGCGTGCAGCGCATGCAGCTCCTGGCCGTAGGCGCGCGCCACATCGTCGTAGAAATCCGGGTCCAGTTCCGGGTAGGCCTGGCGGCTGATGCCGGCCCGGCCTCCCCGGAAATGCAGCATCGTGGGCGACGGGATCGTCACCTTGGGGGTGCTGCCGGGCTTCAGGCACTGCCGCAGATACTCGAAATCGGCCCGCTGGATGTCGCGTGCATGGGTGACCTTGTCCACCACCTTGATCACGGGGGGCGCCAGTTCCTGGGATCCGTCGGGCTTGATGAAGGTGACCGGAATGTCCGTCTTGACGCCACCGAGCTGATCCAGGAAATCGATGTGGAAGTAGGTGCGGCGGAACTCACCATCGGTGATGCTCTTGAGCCCGACCTCTTCCTGAAAGCGGACGATCTCCGCGATCGCGCGGTCCTCGACCTCACGCAGTCCGGCCGCCGACAGCTCGCCGCGCGCCTTGCGCTCGCGCGCCTCCAGCAGGTAGGCGGGGCGCAGGAAACTGCCGACATGGTCGTATCGGGCGGGCAGCTGGGTCATGGAAGCTCCTCGGTGTCGGGATAAGTACGCAGGTGGGCCGGCATGATAAGGGCTGGCCCGCCGGGAGCCCCCGGCGGCGGATGCTCGTTTACCCTGAAGGCCCCGGCAAAGGCCACCTAAAACGGGGCGAATGTTTACAATTTTTCGACCCGCCATCCCAACCCCAGGAGACGCCCATGGCATTCAGACAGACCCTCATCAAGACCTGCGCCGCGGCGCTGCTGGCCAGCCTGGGCGTGGCCGCCCAGGCCCAGGAGGTGGTGCTCAAGCTGCACCACATGTGGCCCACCGTGGGCATGGGCCATGTGCGGGTGGTACTACCCTGGTGCGAGGCCATCGCCAAGGACTCCAACAACCGCATGCGCTGCCAGGTGCAGCCGGCCATGAGCGGCGGCGGCGCACCGGGCCAGCTGGTCGACCGGGTCAAGGATGGCGTCGATGACCTGATCATGACGCTGCCGGGCTACACCCCGGGCCGCTTCCCCATCATGGAGGTGTTCGAGCTGCCCTTCATGACCAACACCGCCGAAGTGGCATCGGCCGCGGCCTGGGACTACTACACCAAATACGGCACCAAGGAATTTCCGGGAACCCGCGTGCTGGCCACCTGGGTGCACGATGAAGGCTTCATCAGCACCTCGGGCAAGCCGGTGCGATCGCTGGATGACTTCAAGGGACAGAAAATCCGCGCTGCCAGCCGCCAGTCCACCAAGCTGCTGGCGCGACTGGGAGCCACCCCCGTGGGCATGCCCATACCGGCGGTGGCGGACGCCATGACCAAGGGCACGCTGGACGGCTTCCTGACCGCCTGGGAGATCATCCCGTCCTTCAAGCTCCAGGAGGTGAGCAAGTACCACACCGAGGTCGAATCCTCCCGGCCGTCGCTGTTCACCGCCGGGTTCATCTTCGGCATGAACCAGGCCAAGTACGACAGCCTGCCAGCCGACCTCAAGCGGGTCATCGACAAGCACAGCGGCGCTGCACTGTCGCGCCAGATCGGTCGCTACTGGGACGAGGCCACCGCCGTCGGCCGCAAGGCGGCACAGGAACGGGGCAACACCTTCATCAAGATCAATGCGGCGGAGACCGACCGGTGGATCCAGGTATCGGCCCCGCTGTACGACGAGTGGGTTTCGGACATGGACAAGAAAGGCCTGCCAGGCAAGCAGATGCTGCAGGACGCGCGCGACCTGCTGGTCAAGTACAGCAAGTAAGCCGCTGGCGCACCGGCTCCCGGGCGCCGCCCCAGACTGGAGCATGCCATGCACGGACCGGACCGGCGCCTGTACCGCCTGAGCCTGCTGTTCGCCTACATCGGCTCGGCGGTCGCGCTGGCCACCGGGACGCTCACGACCCTCAGCGTGCTGCTGCGGGCGCTGTTCAGCCGCCCGATTCCGGGTGATGTGGAACTCACGCAGATGGGCATCGCGCTGGCCATCTCGCTGTGCCTGCCCTGGTGCCAGACGCAGCGCGATGCCCATCTGCGTGAGTTCCACATCACCCGGAATCGGGCGGCTGAACAG
>VERU01000308.1 GCA_018882485.1 Rhodoferax sp.
GGTATCAGGCAGTGCGCCAGTCGCGCCGGCACTCAAGCGGTCGAGTGTCTGGTCCTCGAATTCGAGTTCGAATTCCTCGTCATACCCATCGACCAGTTCCTGGGCCATGCGCAAGGCCAAATCCTGGTGGTGGCCGGCGTCTTCGTTCGCAGTCATGCATCGTCCCGTCCTTCGCCGGGAGCATAGGGCGCGATCGTGACAGATGTGTGAAATCCGAGTGTCATCCCTTGAGCCTCTTGGCTGCCGTTTGGATGAAGGAAATTGTCACAAAGCCGTCATATGAGACGCCTACATTCACGCCATCGTCTGAATTTTTGAAAGGTTTCATCATGGTTCTCTTCAGCCGTCCCCTCGTTGCGACAGTTGCTGGTGCAATGGCCTTTGTGGGTCAGCTTCCTGTTCAGGCACAGGAAATTACGGGTGCGGGAGCAACCTTTCCGGCGCCCTTGTACGCCAAGTGGGCTGCCGACTACCACAAGGCCACAGGCGTCAAGGTCAACTACCAGTCGGTGGGTTCGGGCGCTGGCATCAAGCAGATCGATGCGAAAACAGTCGATTTCGGTGCGTCAGACCAGCCGCTGAGCGACGAGGAGTTGGCCAGGAAAGGGCAGATGCAGTTCCCCACGGTCATCGGGGGTGTGGTTCGGTGGTGAACATCAAGGGCGTGGCTGCAGGCCAGTTGCGTCTCAGCGGAGCCGTGCTGGGCGATATCTACCTGGGGAAGATCACCAAGTGGGACGATCCGGCCATCAAAGCGCTCAATCCCAATCTGGCGCTGCCCTCTGAGGCGGTAGCGCCGGTGCGCCGAGCCGACGGCTCAGGCACTTCGTTTCTGTTCACCAATTACCTCAGCAAGGTCAATGCCGAGTGGAAAACCAGGGTCGGTGAAGGCACTGCCGTGAACTGGCCCGTAGGCGCTGGCGGCAAGGGCAACGAGGGGGTGGCGGCGTTTGTGAGCCGGTTGCCCAACTCCGTGGGCTATGTGGAATACGCCTATGTCAAGCAAAACAAGATGACTTACGCTCTGATGCAGAACGCATCAGGCGCCTTTGTCGCGCCGGATGACTCTGCCTTCAAGGCGGCAGCGGCGGGCGCGGACTGGACCAAGAGTTTCTACCAGATCCTGACCAATCAGCCGGGCAAGGAAGCCTGGCCGATTTCGGGTGCCACCTTCATCCTGATGCACAAGGTGCAGGACAAGCCGCAGAACGGTTCGGCCGCTCTGAAGGTCTTTTCCTTGGCCTACCGCAACGGATCAAAAATTGCGGATGATCTGGACTATGTCCCGATGCCTGTTTCTGCGGTAGCCGCGATTGAAAAAGCCTGGGGCGAGTTAAGGACGCCGCTGGCAAGCCCCTGGCATTGAAGTAATCGAGGCGCCCTCGAGCGAGCCGGCTGAATCTCATGAGCAGCGCATCCTCCTCTACACTTTCAACGGCCACCGGGGCCAGCGTGGCCCTGACCAATTCGAGAGGGCGTGTGATGCAGCAACCATCTCCCAGGCGCAGTCCGCGATCCGGGCCGCTGGCCGACCGCTTGTTTGCTTGGTTGGCCTTGGGCGCTGCGCTGCTGACCCTGTTGACCCTGCTGGCCATTCTGGTGTCTCTGGCCATTCGGGCGTGGCCTGCCATCAGCCAGTACGGTTTGGGCTTTCTCACCAGCTCGGCATGGGACCCGGTCAAGGGGGAGTACGGCGGGCTGGTGATGATTTACGGCACCTTGACCACGTCGCTGATCGCCCTGGTGATTGCTGTCCCGATCAGCTTTGGCATCGCCGTCTTCCTGACCGAGTTGGCGCCCAGCTGGTTGAAGCGGCCTCTGGGCACCGCCATCGAGCTGCTGGCGGCCATCCCGTCGATCGTCTATGGGATGTGGGGCTTGATGGTGTTTGGTCCTCTGCTGGCCACTTATGTCCAGAAACCCTTGCAGGCTCTGTTCGGCTCGGTGCCTTATCTGGGGGCGCTGGTATCCGGTCCTCCCGTGGGGATAGGCATCCTGTCCGCAGGCATCATCCTCGCCATCATGATCATTCCGTTCATTGCTTCGGTGATGCGCGATGTGTTCGAAGTGACACCCACTCTGCTCAAGGAATCCGCCTACGGCCTGGGGGCGACGACCTGGGAAGTGGTTTACCAGGTGGTGCTGCCGTACACCAAGGCCGGCGTGATCGGTGGCATCATGCTAGGGCTGGGCCGGGCGATCGGTGAGACCATGGCCGTGACCTTCGTGATCGGCAATTTCAACCAGTTGGACTCCTTGAGCCTGTTTCAGGCGGCCAACAGCATCACATCCGCCCTCGCCAACGAGTTTGCCGAAGCATCGGAAGGGCTGCATCAGGCTGCCTTGATGTATCTGGGACTGGTGCTGTTCTTCATCACCTTCGTCATACTCAGTTTGTCCAAACTGTTGCTCAGCCAGCTCAGGAAGCGCGAAGGAGCCAGAACATGAGCACCGCCCAGGCTCTGCTGCGCCGGGCCGATCTGGCTCAGGTGCGCCGGGAGCGTTATGCCCGTCGCAAGCTTGTCAATCGTGTCGCCCTGGCGCTTTCGCTCGCCGCCATGGCCTTCGGTTTGATCTGGCTGTTCTGGATTCTGTTCGACACGCTGACCCTGGGCCTTCAGGGCATTCGGCTTTCGACCTTCACCGAGATGACGCCGCCTCCCAATGATCCGGGCGGATTGGCCAACGCCATTTTCGGCTCAGCACTCATGGTGTTGCTGGCTACTTTTGTCGGCACACCCGTGGGCGTGATGGCCGGTATCTATCTTGCAGAGTTCAACACCAAGGGTTGGATCGCATCTTGGACCCGCTTCGTGACCGACATTTTGCTGTCGGCCCCGTCCATCGTGATCGGCCTGTTCGTGTATTCACTGGTGGTTGCGCGGTTCAAGGCGTTTTCTGGTTACGCGGGAGCTTTGGCCTTGGCGCTGATCGTGGTACCCATCGTGATACGGACCACCGAGAACATGCTCCAACTGGTTCCTGCGGGTCTGCGCGAGGCGGCCTATGCCCTGGGCGCGCCCAAGTGGAAGGTGATTCTGGGGATCACGCTCAAGTCTGCCCGGGCCGGCGTGGTCACGGGGGTCCTGCTGGCGGTGGCCCGTGTGGCAGGAGAAACAGCGCCGCTGTTGTTTACGGCCTTGAGCAACCAGTTCTGGACAGCCAGCCTGGGTGAACCCATGGCCAGCCTGCCCGTGACGATTTTCAAATTCGCCATGAGTCCTTACGAAAACTGGCAGCAACTGGCGTGGGCTGGCGTGTTCATCATCACGCTGGCCGTGCTCGGGCTCAACATCCTGGCCCGTGTGCTGACCCGGTCCAAAGCCTGACACCTGTCAGCGCTGTCGCACTCCAACCACAGGAAAACCTCCGCCATGAGCGCCTCCGTGAACGCATCCTCGCCGGCCAAGATATCAGTGCGAGATCTGGACTTCTTCTACGGCAAATTTCATGCACTCAAGGGCATCAACCTGGACATTCCCGAGAAGAAGGTCACCGCGTTTATTGGTCCTTCCGGTTGTGGAAAGTCCACCTTGCTGCGGGTGTTCAACCGCATGTTCGAACTCTACCCCGAGCAACGTGCCCAGGGGCAGATCCTGCTGGATGGCGAGGACCTGCTGCGCAGCAAGGAGGACGTGGCCCTGCTGCGTGCCAAGGTGGGCATGGTGTTTCAGAAGCCGACGCCGTTTCCGATGTCGATCTACGACAACATTGCATTTGGTGTGAAACTGTTCGAGTCGCTGAACCCGGCCGACATGGATGAGCGGGTGGAGTGGGCGTTGCGCAAGGCGGCGCTCTGGACCGAGGTGAAAGACAAGCTGCAGCAAAACGGTGCAAGTCTGTCGGGTGGACAACAGCAGCGACTGTGCATTGCCCGCGGCATCGCCATCAAGCCGGAAGTGTTGTTGCTCGACGAACCCTGCTCGGCCCTGGATCCGATTTCGACCGCGAAGATCGAGGAACTCATCAGCGAGCTCAAGTCGGATTACACCGTGGTGATCGTGACGCACAACATGCAGCAGGCTGCACGCTGCAGCGATTACACGGCGTACATG
>VERU01000309.1 GCA_018882485.1 Rhodoferax sp.
AGATGTGTATAAGAGTCGGTCGTATTGCGGGTAGAGGTTGCGGTCGATCCGCTCGCCGCTCTGGTTGCGGCCCAGGCGCAGCAGCTGGCTGTACACCGTGCTGTCGGCGTCCGAACTCGCCTGCACCTGGCCGGCGGCCGTCCAGCGCCAGCGGTCGGGATCGGGCGGTGCCGTGAGCTCCGTGCCCAGGCTGCGGGTGGCACGGTCCAGCGACAGGCGCGAGACCGCCCGCCAACCCAGACCCGGAATCCGGTGGTGGGTGTGTTCGGCCGAGACACGGGCGCCGCCGTCGGTGCTGGCGCCGACGCCCAGCACCAGTTTCTGCAGCGGTGCTTCGCGCACCTGAACGGTCACCCCGGCCGCCTGCGGATCTCCCTGGGTGTCGACGCTGACAAAGGCCGAATCGAAATAGCCGCTGTCGCCCAGCCGCTGCTGAGCCCGGCTGAGTGCCAGCAGCGCGTAGTCGTCACCGCCATTGAGGCGGGCCAGACGGTCGACCAGGGCGGCGTCGTGGTGGCGCAGGCCGTCCACCTTGAGGGCTCCCAGGCGAAAGGCTGGCCCGGAATCCAGGGTCAGGGCCAGCGTCGCGCTGCCGGCATCGGCATCGATGTCCGCCAGGCTGTCGGCGATCCGTCCCAGCGGGTAGCGCTGTTCGGTGAGCTGGCGCAGCGCCTGCAGCTTGGCCGCGTCCCAGCCCGCCTGGGTGTAGCGATCTCCGTTGCGCAGTGACCAGGCCGCCACGATGGCCTGCCGCTGGGCCTGCGCGGCCGGATCGCTGCGGATGGCGCCCGCGAATTCCAGCCGCACGTCCGTCACCCGCGTCGCCGGCCCGGGATCCACCCGCAGGCTGAGGCGGCGCGGGCCGTCGCCCGCCTTGTTCAAGGTCTGCAGCTCGATGCGGGGTGAGAAGTAACCCAGGGTGGCGACCAGATCGCGCGTGTTGCGCTGTGCGCCAGTTGCCAGCCGGGCCAGTTCGGAGTCCGACAGATCGGTCATGCCCTGGAAGCGCAGCAGGTCGAGGTGGCGCCGCAGCATCTCGGCGATGTCGGGGGGCGCCTGGATGTCCAATACAAATGCAGCGGGCGCAAATGCAGCGGGCGTGCCCGCTGGCGCGGGCGGCGCAGCCGCAGCGGGCTCCTGGGCCTGCCCGCCCGTGCACAGCACCAGCAGCGCGCCAGCCAGGTCGCGCGCCAGCACCCGGGTCAGCACCCGGGTCAGCACCCGGGTCGGGAGCGGGAAGGCATCACGGCAGAACCAGCGCATGCGCCTATTTTGGCAGTGGGGCCCTGGCCCCGGGCCGATCCCGATCAGGGGAGGACCATCACTTGGTCAGCAGCCGCATGGCCTCTTCCAGGCCGCGCAGGGTCAGCGGGTACATGCGCTGGTTCATGATCTGCTGCACCACCGCAATGCTCTGCCGATACTGCCAGACGCCCTGCGGCTCGGGATTGATCCACGCGAATTTGGGAAAGGCCCGCGTGAGCCGCTGCAGCCACTCGACGCCGGCTTCCTCGTTGTTGTACTCGACGCTGCCACCGGGCTGGAGGATCTCGTAGGGGCTCATGGTCGCATCGCCCACGAAGATCAGCTTGTAATCCTTGTTGTACTTGCGGATGATGTCCAGCGTGGGGAACTTCTCGCTGTAGCGTCGCCGGTTGTTCTTCCACATGAAGTCGTAGACGCAGTTGTGGAAATAGTAGAACTCCAGGTGCTTGAATTCGGTCTTGGCGGCCGAAAACAGCTCCTCCACCCGGGCGATGTGCTCGTCCATGGTGCCGCCCACATCCATCAGCAGCAGCACCTTCACATTGTTGTGACGCTCGGGCACCATGCGGATGTCCAGGTAGCCGGCGTTGGCGGCGGTCGAACGGATGGTGTCGTCCAGGTCCAGTTCCACCTCCTGGCCCTCCCGCGCGAACTTGCGCAGCCGCCGCAGCGCCACCTTGATGTTCCGCGTGCCCAGCTCCTGGCTGTCGTCGTAGTCCTTGTAGGCGCGCTGGTCCCAGACCTTGACCGCGCTGCGGTTGCGTCCCTTGTCCTGGCCGATGCGTATGCCTTGCGGGTTGTGCCCGTAGGCGCCGAACGGGCTGGTGCCGCCGGTCCCGATCCACTTGCTGCCGCCCTCGTGGCGCTCCTTCTGCTCTTCGAAACGCTTCTTCAGCGTTTCCATGAGCTCGTCCCAGCCCATTTTTTCGATCCTGGCCAGTTCTTCGGGCGTCAGCGTGCGCTCCAGGTTCTTGCGCAGCCATTCCAGCGGAATGTCCCGGGTGAAATCGGCCAGGTTCTCGACCCCCTTGAAATAGGCGGCAAAGGCCCGGTCGAACTTGTCGTAGTGCTTCTCGTCCTTGACCAGCGCGGTGCGGCTGAGGAAATAGAAATCGTCGATGCTGCAGGCGCCGGGCGCACCATCGGCCGCGTCGCTCGACGCCGGTCCGACCACGCCTTTTTTCAGGGCTTCGAGCAGCGTGAGGTACTCCTTGACGGAAACCGGCAGCCGGGCGGCGCGCAGCGTGTAGAAGAAATCGATCAGCATGGGGGCTAGGGGGCGACGCGGTGGCGGCCGTCAGCTGCGGGGTCGGGCCAGCTGGTGATCCAGGTGCGCCCGAACGCTGGGCCATTCGGCGGCGACGATGCTGTAGACGCAGGTGTCGCGCAGGCTGCCCCGCGCATCCGGGTGGGGGTTGACCTGATGGCTTCGCAGCACCCCGTCGAGCTTGGCGCCCAGGCGCTCGATGCCCGCCCGGCTCTGGTGGTTGAAGAAATGGGTCCGGAACTCGACAGCGATGCAGGCCAGAGCCTCGAAGGCGTGGCCCAGCAGCATCCGCTTGCACTCGGTGTTGAGGGCGGTGCGCTGCACCCGGCGCCGGTACCAGGTCGATCCGATTTCCACGCGCCGGTTCAGGTTGTCGATGTTCATGTAGGTCGTCATGCCCACGGCACGGCCATTGCCTACCTCGATCACGGCAAAGGGCAGCATCGAGTCCCGCTCCTGCAGATCGAGCCTGCGCCGGATCTCGGCCGCCATGTCCTGCGGCTCGGGAATGGCGGTGTACCAGAGCCGCCAGAGCTCGCCATCGCGCACCGCGTCCACCAGGTCATCGTGGTGGTGGGGCGAGAGCGGCTCCAGCACCGCGTGCCGGCCGCGCAAAGTCACCGGGGCGCACAGGGCCATGTTCAGTCCTTCTTCTGATCCTGCCCGATCTGCCACCGCCGGGCCAGTTTCAGGCCCAGGCCGCCGCCCAGGCCCACCAGCAGAATGGCGGTGATGCTGGCCGTGTCGTAGCCCGGGCCAAACAGATCCAGGCCGGCCAGCCGGCCGCCCCAGTAACCCAGCAGGGCGCCGCCCAGGAAGCCCAGGGCATCCGACACACCTTGCTGCAGGGGGGTGAGCGCCATGCCGGCTCCGGGTCAGCGGTTGTTGCGCTGCATGAAGACCAGTTTTTCGAACAGGGTCACATCCTGTTCGTTCTTGAGCAGGGCCCCAACCAGTGGCGGCACGGCGATCTTTTCGTCCTTGCTCTGCAGTGCTTCAAGCGGGATGTCCTCGGCCACCAGCAGCTTGAGCCAGTCCAGCAGTTCGCTGGTGGAGGGCTTCTTCTTCAGGCCCGGCAGGTTGCGGACATCGAAGAACGTCTTCATGGCCGCGCCCAGCAACTCCTGCTTGAGCCCCGGGAAGTGCACGTCGACGATGCGGCGCAGGGTGTCGGCGTCGGGAAACTTGATGTAATGGAAGAAGCAGCGCCGCAGGAAGGCGTCGGGCAGTTCCTTCTCGTTGTTCGAGGTGATGAACACCAGCGGACGGTGGCGCGCGCGGATCAGTTCCCGGGTCTCGTAGCAGTAGAACTCCATGCGATCGATTTCCCGCAGCAGGTCGTTGGGAAACTCGATGTCGGCCTTGTCGATCTCGTCGATCAGCAGTGCCACCGGCTGGTCCGAGGTGAAGGCCTGCCACAGCACCCCCCGCACGATGTAGTTC
>VERU01000310.1 GCA_018882485.1 Rhodoferax sp.
GGCCCGGGCCATGGCCGAGGGTGCACTGCGCCAGTCCCATGCCCAGGTGGCGGTGGCGGTAACCGGCGTCGCCGGCCCTGGGGGTGGCAGCCCCGCCAAGCCGGTGGGCACGGTCTGGTTCGGCTTCGCGCTGCCCGGACAGGTCCTGACGGAACGGTGCCAGTTCAGCGGCGACCGCTCGGCCGTGCGACGGGCCACGGTGCATCATGCCCTCAGCCGCCTGGCGGGCCTGTTGCAGGCCGGCTGAAGCCCTGCGGCGGCCAGACGCCGATGACAACGGCAACGGCAACCGGCCTGCGGCAGGGCCCGCTCAGAGCCAGAACGGGTCCAGCCGCGCCGTGAAGGCCGGCAAATCCTCGAAGTAGGGCAGGGCGCCGCCTTCCACCGTCTCGAAGCGCCAGTTCATCCGGCCCGTCAGAGTGTCCCGCAAGCGGTAGTCGGTGAAATCGCCGCGCGTGGCCATGGAGACCCACACCGGTCCGGTCACCGCCTCGTACACCGCGTTCACATCGGCGCTGAACAGTCGGCCCGCCACGAAATGCAGGGGCGCATGGCGCGCGCCGGGCTGTCGCGCCATGCGCACACCCTCGCGCCAGAGCCTCTCGTCGATCTGTGGGCTGCCCTGGGTGCGCCGCAGGAAATAGCGGATGACCGCGGGACGGGTCAGCTGTGCAAAAAGGCCCTGGCTCCACACCGGCCAGGTCAGTACGCGGTAGAGCCAGGGGATCACCCGCGTGCCTCCGGCCGGCGCCCGGGCGGCCCGACGGCCCCGCAGCCCGGTCGGGCTGACCAGGGCCAGCCGGCGCAGGCTGTGCCGCGATTCCACCCAGGTGCGAGCCGCAAACTCCGCCGACAGCGACACCGCCAGCAGATCGACGGGGACGCCGCCGTGCTCGGCGCGGATCACGGCGACCGCCGCATGCAGGGCATCGGTCATCAGGCGCGGCGTGTACAGGCGATCGCTGCGCTCCGAGTCACCAAAGCCCGGCAGTTCGAGCGCGAAAACCCGCCGCTGGCGACCGTAGTGCTCGTACAGCGGCGCCACCTCGGCCGCCGAGGCCACGGCATTGACACTGTGCACCAGCAGCAGGGGCGGCCGATCCGGATCGGCCGCCTCCGGTCCGGTGTCATACAGGCTGAGGCGACCCGCCGGGGAGTGCAACAGGCGGTGCCGGCCCGCGAGGGCGGGGGTCCATAGGGAAGGGTCGGGCAATGAAGCGGCCATGCGGCATTGTCCCGCCAAACGAAGCTGCGCGGCCCAGAGCGGGCCTCGGCGGTGTCCGGCAACCCTGTCCCGATGCAGTCGCGCCCGGCGGCGCCATCCCCGCGGCCGGTACCACGCCACCGCCCGCAAGGCGCATGAAGCCACGCCGCCTCATGCCGACACCCTCGATGCGGAGGCCGACAGACGCTCCGGGGTCTCCTTCAGCCAGCCCAGATCGGCCAGCGCATGACGAACGGCGAGGCGCAGGGGCGTATGCGGCTCCGCACCGAGCCGATCCACCAGACGGGCGTTGACCAGGGCATGGGGACGTTGATGCAGGTAATGCATGCGGGTCAGCGCACGCAACGGCGGCGACACCGGAGCGACCGCGCGCAGCAGACCCCAGGGCAGGGACCGTTCGCTCAGGCGGTCGCCGGGCGCAAGCCAGGCCTGCTCCCGCGCGACCCCGGTCAGCACCTCACGCCACTGCTCCCGGGCCAGCTGATGACCGGCGAAGTGCAGCACTTCGAAGCGCGGCAAATCCTGCTCCCGCTGAGCCAGCTCGACAAAGGTCCGCGCCAGGTCCGGCAGGTAGGCCCAGGGCGTCGCGGTGCCGGATTCAGATGGCCAGCTGACCCGGCCGCGGCGCAGATCCCGCACCAGCATCCTGTCGAACCAGCTGCCCTGGCCGCTCCCGAAGAAGTCCCCGGCGCGCACCACGACGGCCGGCACACCGCTGGCCGCCAGCTGCGCCTCCAGGGCGACACGCACCCGCCCCATCGGCGTATGGGCGCACTGCGGCGTGTCCTCGGACAGCTCTGGCGGCATCCCGATGCCGAAGTTGTAGACGTTGCCGGGCATCATCAACCGGGCCCCCAACGCCTGGGATATCCGGATCGCCGCCGTCAGGAAGGCCGCCGCCTGAGTCCGCCAGGCGGCCTCGACGTACGGCGGGTTGAGTGCATGGACCACCACGGCGGCGCGAGGCACGGCGCGCAGCAGCTCCGGCACATCGGTCGGATCCACGCCCAGCCACTCGACCCGGGGAGTCTGGCGCCCCGCCCGGCCCGGCCGGACCTGGGCGACCACCCGCCATCCCGCGGCGGCGAACGCCTGTGCCGCCGCCCAGCCGAAGCGGCCGCGCGCTCCGAGAATCAATACCGTCCTGTGCATCGTGTGCTCCCGTCGTGATGAATGATGGGCATTGTGGAATCCTGGAAGACCGCTGACAATTCCATGAATATCGATAACCGGTATTCATCGATGAATAATCAGGATGGCCTTGCATTTGACTGGCGGCTGGTGCGTTCCTTCCTGGCCGTGCTGGACCGGGGCAGCCTGCTGGGCGCCGCCCGGGCGCTGCGCATCAGCCAGCCCACACTGGGTCGGCATGTCGCCGAACTCGAGACGCAACTTGGCAGCACGCTGTTCGAGCGCACCGGCCGAGGCCTGCAACCCACCGCGGCCGCGCGGCAGATCGCCACGGCGGCCCGGCAGATGGAAGAGGCGGCGCTGGCACTCTCGCGCACCGTCATCGGCAGCCAGGGTCATCACGGCGGCACGGTGCGCATCACCGCCAGCGTGCCGGTCGCGGTGCTGCTGCTGCCCCCGGTGCTGACCCGCCTGCGCCAGAGCCTGCCCGACATTCAGGTGGAACTGGTGGCGAGCAACCAGATCAGCAACCTGCTCCGGCGCGAGGCCGACATCGCGGTGCGCATGGTGCGGCCCGACCAGTCCTCGCTGATCGCCCGGCGGCTGGGATCGGTCAGCGTGGGCGCCTTCGCCTCGCGCGCCTACCTGGCGCGCCGTGGCATTCCCCGGCAGCCTACCGACCTGCTGCAGCACGAACTGATCGGCAGCGACACCGACTCGGCCATCCTGGAGGGCTTCTCCGCCGCTGGCCATGCGGTCTCGCGCGAGGCCTTCGCCCTGCGCAGCGACGACCTGCTGGTGCAATGGCAGGCGGTGCGTGCCGGATTCGGCATTGGCTTCACCGCCCACTACGTCGCGCGCGGCGACCCCGGGGTGGTGGAAGTCCTGCCGGGCCTGCTCAACGCACCGGCCCTGCCGGTCTGGCTGGCGGTGCACCGGGAGATCCGCAACAACCGCCGCATCCGGGCGGTGTTCGACCACCTGGCCACGGAGTTGCCCGGCCTGCTGTAGATTTCCCATCGCGACACCCGACCCAGCCACCCGGAAAGCCCACACCATGACCTGGTTCCACCCCTTCGAGCTCCACGACATCCCGCTCGCCACGGTGCGGCTGCGCGCCCGCGTCTCCCCCGGAGCGGCCGGCGACCGGCCCACGCTGCTGCTGCTGCACGGCTTTCCCCAGACCCATGCCATGTGGCAGCGGGTGGCCCAGGCCCTGGACCGGCAGTTCCACCTGGTGATGCCCGACCTGCGGGGCTACGGCGACTCCGGCAAGCCGGCCAGCCAGCCCGATCAGGCCAACCAGAGCAAGCGGGCGATGGCGCAGGACCTGGTCGAACTGATGGACGCGCTGGGGGTGGACCGCTTCGGCGTCTGCGGTCACGACCGGGGCGGCCGGGTGGCGCACCGGCTGGCCCTGGACCATCCGCAGCGGGTCAGCCGGCTGTGCGTGATCGATATCGCGCCCACGCTGGACATGTATGCCGCCACCGGCTTCGAATTCGCCCGCGCCTACTACCACTGGTTCCACCTGATCCAGCCCGCGCCGCTGCCCGAGACCATGATCCTGGGCAACCCCCTGCCCTACCTGCACCACAAGCTCGGCGGCTGGGGCAGCGGCGGCCTGGCGCACATCGAACCCGAGGCACTGGCCGAATACGAGCGCTGCTTCGTGCAGGCC
>VERU01000311.1 GCA_018882485.1 Rhodoferax sp.
GCCTTGAGCTGCTCGAGGCGGTCCACGGGCAGATGGTCGAACTCCACGCCGACCCGCCCGCGGTTGGGAATACAGGCTTGCACCGCCCGGAAGTAGTTGCCCCGCTGCCAGTCGGTGTACGTCAGCTGGTCATCGGCATAGCCTTTGCGCCAGGGTTGCGCCCCATCGATGTTGGCGGCAATGACCGTGGTCTTGTCGTGGGTGACGGCCAGGCCGTAAAAACGCCCGAACGAACAAAACAAAAAATCGCTGTAGTAGTTGATGTTGTGGTAGGAGGTAAACAGCACAGCGTCGATGTTCTGAGCCGCCATGTGGGCGCGCACCTTGGCCATGCGGCGGTCGTACTCGTGGCTGGAAAACGTGTTCTGGACTTTTTCACCGTTGCGCAGGCGAATCAGGCTGGGCATGTTGTCGATCATCATGGACTCCGGTTCTGGGATGCGGCATTGTGTGCGGCACAAACCAACCAATCGACATGAATCACGACAATGGGTATCTTATTTGCGTCATGACGCCCCTCAAACGAAGCCCGATCAGGGTCAACCCGGATGCCGATTGGCTGCAAGCAGCGCCAGCCGCTCCGACTGCGGCGTCTTGCCGAACGCCGCGCGGTAGCGCGCAATGAAATGGGCGCTGGAGACGAAGCCGCTGCCCGCGGCGATGTCCTCGATCCGCCGATTGGTCCGCAACACAGCGCGGCGCGCGTGCGCCAACCGTATCTCCAGGTACTTGCGCGCCGGGCTCAGCCCGACATGGTCGGTGAACAGGCGCTCCAGTTGCCGCCGGGAGATCCTCACGTAATCGGCAATTTCGCCCGGGCTCAGCGGCTCCTCGATGTTGATTTCCATGATCTCGAGCGCCTCCAGCAGCACGGCGGGAATGTTGGCGTACCGGTAACGCAGGGGCAGGGTCTGGTTGTCCTCGGGACTGCGCTGGTAGGACACCAAAAGGTCAGAAACCTGTTGGGCCAACTCGCGGTTTCCAGGCGGCCGACGCAGCAGGAAGGTCATCAGGTCCAGGGGGCTGACGCCACCGCTGCAGGTGTACCGGTCCCGATCGATCTCGAACAGGCGGGTCGATACCGGCAGGTCGGGAAACTCCGCCTGCAAGGTGGCCCTGTCCTCCCAGTGGATGGTGCAGCGGTAACCGTCCAGCAGACCCGCCTTGGCCAGAAAATAGCATCCCGTGTCGATTCCGCCCAAAGCGACCCCCTGCCCAGCCAGCAGGCGCAGCCATCGCGTGATATCCGCCAGTCCCTGGCGGGGGATGGGATTCGGGCCAACCACGAACACCGCATCGAACTGGCTGGTTTCGCCCATGCGCTGATCGGGGACCATTCGCAGGCCATCGCTGGACAGGACGGGATCATCCGTCAGGCCCAGGGTCACGTAGTCAAACAGCCGACGACCCAGAACCATGTTGGCCAGTCGGAGCGGGTCCACCGCGGACCCCAGAGCGATCAGCGAGAAATTGGGCACCAGCAGAAAGCCGAATCGCTGAATGGCAGGCGCTTCGGGACCCGGTTTGGGTGCGGGCGATGCCACGCTGACCATGGCCTTGCAGCGTGCCCGTCAGCGGACCCGGCTCTTGAGGGCCCGTTCCACTTCGCGTTTGCCCTCGCGGTCCTTGATGGTGTCACGTTTGTCGTGTTCGGCCTTGCCACGGGCCAGGGCGATCTCGCATTTGACCTTGCCAGCCTTCCAGTGCAAGTTCACCGGAACCAGCGTGTAGCCTTTTTGTTCGACCTTGCCGATGAGCCGGCGGATTTCGGCTTTGTGCATCAGAAGCTTGCGAGTCCGGATTCGGTCCGGGGTGATGTGCGTCGAGGCCGTACCCAGGGGGTTGATCTGCAGCCCGATCAGGAACAACTCGCCATTGCGGATGACCACGTATCCATCGGTCAGCTGGACCTTGCCTTCCCGCAGGGATTTGACCTCCCAGCCCTCGAGCACCATGCCGGCCTCAAACCGCTCTTCAAAGAAGTAGTTGAAGGCCGCCTTCTTGTTGTCGGCGATGCGCGCACTGGGGTCGGGCTTGGAGGTCATGGGTGGGTGGGGAAGCGGGCGTCGCTTCAGGCAGGGTCTGTCTACAATCCCGCGGCGCAGCATTCTATGAAAACCGTCGCGAAGTCTGTCCTTTTGTGGCATGCCCCCCAGGAAATGTACGCCCTGGTGACCGGTGTGGAGCAATATCCCCGGTTTTTGCCCTGGTGCGACCATGCCCGGATCCTGACTTCCGATGACCAGGGTGTCACGGCCGAGGTCGGTATCGCGTTTGGCGGTGTGCGCCAGACGTTTGTCACGCGCAATGCCCACGATCCTGGCCGCAGCGTGGTGATCTCGCTGGTGGATGGGCCGTTTTCCCGACTGGATGGTTCCTGGAGTTTC
The DNA here is from genome assembly GCA_018882485.1 of Rhodoferax sp. Lineage (GTDB taxonomy): Bacteria > Pseudomonadota > Gammaproteobacteria > Burkholderiales > Burkholderiaceae_C > Rhodoferax. Next base: position 2,388 of record VERU01000311.1, read on the forward strand.
TCCACCCTGGGCGATGGTTCGCAGCGAGCCTGCCGCGTCGAACTCCATCTGAATTACGGCTTTGACAACGCGGTTCTGGGCCGCCTGGTGGGTCCGGTCTTTGACCGCATCGCGGCCAATCTGGTCGACGCCTTCGTCAAGAGGGCCGATCAGGTTTATGGCCTCTGAGCGCCGCATCCGCGTGACGGTGGCCTGGTCCCCCCGGCCCGCCGAGGTGGTGGAGATCCCGCTGGAAGTGCCCCCGGGGACCACCGTGCAGCAGGCTCTGGGCAGCGGTGATCTGGCCCGGCAGGATTTTGGGGACGATACGACGGGCGGCGTGGGCGTCTGGGGTCGGAGGGTGCCTCCCGATCAGGTGCTGTGCGAAGGGGACCGAATCGAGGTGTACCGAGGTCTCCGGGTTGATCCCCGCGTGGCCCGGCGGGAGCGGTTTCAGCGACAAGGCAGCCGCAGTGCCGGCCTGTTTGCGTCGCGCCGGCCCGATGCCAAACCAGGCTACTGAGGCGATTGCGCACGGGCGATCGGCCCCCGTTGGGGGGAACGACGACGCTTACAATCGGTTTTTTGGAGCCCTGATATGCGCCTGATCGGCAAAGCGCTCACCTTCGACGACGTGTTGCTGGTGCCGGCCTACTCCCAAGTCCTGCCCAAGGACACCTCCCTGGCCACCCGCTTCTCCCGCAACATTGCCCTGAATTTGCCCCTGGTCTCTGCGGCCATGGACACCGTCACCGAGGCCAGACTGGCCATTGCGATTGCGCAGGAGGGCGGTATGGGCATCGTCCACAAAAACCTGTCTGCCAAAGACCAGGCCGCCCAGGTGGCCAAGGTCAAACGCTACGAATCCGGAGTGCTGCGGGACCCGGTGGTGATCACGCCCAGCCACACGGTGCGCCAGGTCATGGCCCTGTCGGAGCAATTGGGGGTGTCGGGCTTTCCGGTGTGTGACGGCGGCAAGGTGGTCGGCATCGTGACCGGCCGTGATTTGCGCTTCGAGAGCCGCCTGGACCTGCCGGTGCGCCACATCATGACCCCGCAGGACCGCCTGGTGACCGTCCCGGACGGCACCACGCTGGAGCAAGCCAAGGTGCTGCTGAACCAGCACAAGATCGAACGTCTGCTGGTGGTCAACGACGCCTTCGAGCTCAAGGGGCTGATCACGGTCAAGGACATCACCAAGCAGACCAGTTTCCCCAACGCGGCCCGCGACGCCCAGGGCCAGTTGCGCGTGGGCGCGGCCGTCGGGGTGGGAGAGGGCACCGAGCAGCGTGTGGAGATGCTGGTGGCTGCCGGTGTGGATGTGATCGTGGTCGACACTGCGCATGGGCACTCCAAGGGCGTTCTGGATCGGGTCAAATGGGTAAAGAAAAAGTACCCTCAGGTGCAGGTGATTGGGGGCAATATCGCCACGGCCGAAGCTGCCAAGGCGCTGGTCAAGCACGGGGCTGACGGGGTCAAAGTCGGTATTGGTCCGGGCTCCATCTGCACCACGCGCATTGTGGCTGGAGTGGGTGTGCCGCAGATCACCGCCATCGCCAATGTCGCCCAAGCATTAAAGAGTACCGGCGTGCCGCTCATTGCCGACGGTGGCGTGCGTTACTCCGGCGATGTCGCCAAAGCCTTGGCGGCCGGTGCGCATGCCGTAATGA
>VERU01000312.1 GCA_018882485.1 Rhodoferax sp.
GCTTTGGAGGCCACGGACGCCAGGTGACTCCTGAGTTGGGCACCCGATTCAAATGTGGCGTATCGCCCCTGCTCGAAATCGGCCATGCCGACCTTGACCGCAGTACGCAGGGCCTCCAGTCGCGAAGCATCCTCGGCTTCACGTTGCTCCACCATGCGAAGCCCCTCTCGCAAGACTTCGCTGGCGTTTTGATACCGTCCGGTGCTGACAAGCTGCTCCACGAAGGCGGCCTGATGGCTGGTTAGAACAACGTTGCGCGTAGGCATGCCGAACTCCTCACTCCGATGAATTGGCAGATTATGCCAATGCCCCACGGCGCCGCTGCCCATCATCGATCCACTGGCACCGTGCTAAGCCGCACCCAGCCGCTCTGCCACGCAGGCCGCCGCACTTGCCGACACCACCCATTCCAGATGCACCCTGGCCCGCGTCAGCCCGACGAACAGCAGGCGCTGGGTCAGGGCGTCCAGCTCGGCAAAGTCGCACTCGGTCAGCACCACCGCGGCCGCCGCCTGGCCCTTGAACCGGCGCAAAGACTCCACCAGCAGCTCGCCCGGGGTCCAGATCGCCCCGCCGCCTGCGTCAAAGGCGCCGGTAAAGCGGCGCAAGGTCCAGGGCCCCAAGCTGTCCAGACCCTGCAGAAGGGAGCGTTCGCGCCCGCGCAGGCTGATGACCGCCATGTCTTCCAGGGCAAAGCCGCGCGCGAGGCAACGCTCCACGGCCTGGATGGTGCAGGGCTGCACGCCCTCGGGGCGCTCGAAAACGATGGGGTCTGGCACTTCGCCCGGGTGGGGCCCCAGGGCTTCGATCTCGGTGCGGGTCAGGCGCAGGGCGTTGATCAGCTTCACCAGAGCACGGGGCGAACGAAAGTTCTCGTGCGAGGTCACGGTCACGGCCTCCGGCAGGTCAAAGCCCTCGCGGTCCTTGTAAAGCTGCTGGTCCGGGTCTTCCAGCAGATAGGCCCTGCCGTCTGCACGAACCCGCCCGAGCAGGGCCTGCACCCACTCGGCTTGCAGGTCCTGCACCTCATCGAGCACCAGCAGGTCCAGGTCGGCCTGGCGGCCCTCCAGCAGCGCAATGGCCCGGCTGGCAATCCTGTCGAAGGCGCCCGGCACCGCAAAGTCCACCGGCTCACCCGCAGCGCGCAGCAGATTCACTGCGTATTCATGAAACGTCTCTGCGCTGGTGCGCACGGGTGCCACCTGCGCCATGTGGTCGGCCAACGCCCGGTTGAAGCACAGGTAGGCGTGCTTTTGCCCGGCGGCATCGGCGTCCCTGAGCAGCCGCAGCGCCAGCTGCGTCTTGCCCGACCCCGCCGTGCCCACCACCCGCACCAGGCCAGAGGGCACCTGCATACGCGTCACCCAGGTGGCCAGCCCGGCGGACAGGCGCGTGGCGTCCTGCTGCAGCCGGCCCGCCAGCGCCGACACATCGGGCACCACCTGGAACCGGTTCTCAAAAAAGGCCAGCACCCGTGGCTGCATCCGGGCCTGCGGCAAACCTGGCCCCAGCGCCTGGGCAATCCGCGTGGTGATGTGGGGCATGTCCGTGCTGTCCACGATGCGCTCGCGCGGCCACTGCACGCTCTGCGTGCGCACCTGCACGTCCGGCAACACCAGCAGATGGTGCAGCTGGACGCTCAGGCCTTCGTCCTGCAAACGGCCCCGCAGCGCGCCATACTGCAGGCCGATCTGCCCCGAGACGCTCTTGCTGGTACCGCGGTAGCTCTTGAAAATCCCGTCCGGCGCAAAGTCCACGGCGCCGGACTTGACCTCGATGAGCAGCACATCGCCGGCCTGGTTGGCCACCACGATATCAATCTCGCCATGCTGCTCCTGCTCGCCCACGCCGCGCGACCAATCCACGCTGTGGAACAGGCTGTAGGCGCTCGACAGGCCCTGCTCCAGGGTGTGCAGCAAGGCAAGCTCCGCGTAGGCCCCGGCACTCAACGCAGCACGCGGCGGCAGGGACGGGATCAGGCGGGCCATGGGGACTGGGTTTCGCAACTGCAGGTATGGATGCTCATCAAAAACAATAGCAGAAAACCCAGCATCCACGCGGCGTAGCGGCAGGATCATCCCAGAACCGTAGTACGCCAGCACGCGGTGGGATGCCGCCCCAGCCCAGTGGCGTGTTCATCGCATCATTCCGAAGTGACCGCGAATGCAGCCATCGCGTGGCGGCGGGGTTGTTCTGAGGTTGCCCTCGAATTTCGGAGTTCTTAGCCCAACCCGGACAATGCCGGGAAGGAGCATGAAATGAACCAAGAACGTCGTCGAGGGAAGTACACCCTGGAGTTCAAACAGGAGGCGGTGAGGCAGGTCAAGGCGGGCCGTGTGGCGGCGGTGGTCGCCAAGACGCTGGGGATGCCCCGAGCCAGCCTGACCAACTGGGTCCGTGCGGATGCCAGAGGAGAACTGGGAACGTCTGCGGGCGGCAAGCCGGTGCCGGTAGTGACGCCCGAGCAGTCGGAGATCGCCCGGTTGCGCGCGGAGCTTGCGCGGGTGAAGATGGAGCGCGACATCGCAAAAAAAGCCGCGGCGTACTTTGCGCAGGATGTTCTGCAAAGTACGCCTGGATCCAGTCGATGAAGGCGCGCTGGCCGATCACGCTCATGTGCGAGGTGCTGGAGGTCAGCCCCAGCGGGTACTTCAGTTGGGAGGCGGCGGGGCGACGGCCCGAGCAAGGCCCCAGGAGCCGCCTGAGCAATGAGGCATTGGTGGCACATATCCGGGCGATCCACGAGCGGCTGCGCGGCGAGTACGGCTGGCCGCGCATGCACAAGGAACTGTTGGCCAACGGCCTGCGAGTGGGTAAGGAGCGGGTGCGCCGGCTGATGCAGCAACATGGCATCCGCGCCAAGGGACGCAAGGGGTTTGTCGTCACCACGGACAGCAAGCACCGCTTGCCGGTGGCGCCGGACCTGGTGCAGCGGCAGTTCAACCCGAGTGCGCCCAATGTGGTGTGGAGCGGGGACATCACCTACCTGCCCACCGACGAGGGCTGGCTGTTCCTGGCAGCTGTGCTGGACCTGCATAGCCGCCAGGTGGTGGGCTGGAGCCTGCAGCCACACATGCATACCGCGCTGGTCAAGGATGCCTTGCTGATGGCCTGCTTTCGGCGCCGGCCAGCAGCGGGCCTGATCTTTCACAGCGACCGCGGAAGTCAATATTGCAGCCAAGACTTCCAGGACACGCTCAAGGACTGGGGCATTCGCAGCTCGATGTCGCGCAAGGGCAATTGCTGGGACAACGCCCCCACCGAGAGCCTGTGGGGGCGTTTGAAGACAGCCTGCGTCCATGGACAGCGATTCGCAACACGTGAGCAGGCAAGACAGGCCGTCATGGACTGGATCGCCTTCTACAACCATTCACGGTTACATTCGGCGCTGGGCTATACCAGCCCGATGCAATTCGAGAAACGCTGGTTGGCGGCGCAGCACAAATCTGCCGCTTGATGATCGGGCTATGCACTCCGGTTTTCAGGGGCAACCTCATTCCTTCTGCTGCCGATCGATGTAGTCGCGCAGGGCGTCATCGAGCACCGCCTGGAACTGGCGCCCCTGGCTTTCGGCGATCTGGCGCAGCGCAGCCAGCACATCGGGTGCGGCCTGAGAGGTAAATTTTTCGCGAGCAGCAGTGACCATGGCTAACTCCATCATGATGGAAATTGATGTTTCATGATAGAGCAAGATCGGACTCTGCGCCATGGCTGACATCGTCTCAGAAGAAGTCCGAAGTCGCCTGATGTCAGGGATCAAGGGACGCAATACAAAGGCGGCGATCTTGGTCAGGAGGGCTCTGCACGCCGCCGGATACAGGTTTCGACTGCATAAGAGAGAGCTACCACGAAGCCCAGACATTGTCATGCCCGGTCGTAATATCGCAATCTTTGTGTACGGTTGCTTTTGGCATATGCATCAGCACTGCAAGACAAGTGGGTCATGAAGACAAACTAACCTGAATACTTGGCCATTTGAACGAACGAACCGCCTTTCGATAATACGTCTCCCTCAGCCATGAC
>VERU01000313.1 GCA_018882485.1 Rhodoferax sp.
TTCGAGGGCCAGGCAGAGCACGACGGCCACGCCGATCGCCAGCAGGATGTTGAGCTTGAAGGGCAGCGCATAGGCCGCCACCGACACCACCCCGGCCGCCAGCACTGCCAGCACTCGCAGCCGGCTGGTGACCAGCGAGCACAGGATGCCGATCAGCGCCAGTGTGCCAGCCAGGCCCAGGCCCCAGCGGGCCGGTATGACCTGGGACAGGCCAATGCCGAGCACGCAGAAAACCGTCCAGCTGAGCCAGTTGACCAGGCCGTGGCCGGCGATGTAGGCCTGCTGGGCGCGCAGGCCCTCGGCGTTGCGGGCCGCATGGGGGTGGCGGCGCACGAACATCACATAGGTCAGGTCCGCCGTGAAATAGCCGCTGACCAGACGCTGGCGCAGCGGCAGGTGCATGACAAACGGGCGCAGATGGGCGCTGAACACCACGAAGCGCAGGTTCACGCAAAAAGCCGTCGCCAGCACCACCCAGACCGGCGCACCCGCCAGCAGCAGCGGGGTGGCGGCGAGCTGGGCACTGCCGGCAAACACCAGCAGGCCCATGAGCAACGACTCGGCGGTGCCCAGACCGGACTTGACCATGGCCACGCCCGTCATCAGGCCCCAGGCGGCGATGCCCGGTGACTGCGGCGAGACATCGCGCACGCCGACGCCAAATTCGGGATGCGACCAGCCGCTGCGGAAAAAACCGGTCACGCGGACACCGCCGCAAAACGCCCGCCCGCCGGCAAGGGGAAGCCGCGCAGGAAATCGGCCGCAGCCATGCGGCGTGATCCGGCGCGCTGCAGCTCGGTCAGCACGACCACGCCATCGCCCGCCTGCACCTCGACGCCGGCCGGCCCCGCCGCCAACACCTGCCCCGGCAAGGCCGGGGCCCGGCCCGCGTCGGCAGCCTGGCTCGGCAAGGCCGCGCGGGCCTGCGCCTGCCAGACCTTGATCGCTTCGTCGCCCCAGACGGCGTTCGCGCCCGGCGCCGGGTTCAGCGCGCGCACCCGCCGCGCAATGGTGGAAGCCGGGTCCTGCCAGTCGATCCGGGCCTCATCCTTGCCGATCTTGGCGGCGTAACAGACACCCTGGTCCGGCTGCGGAACCGGCCGCAGCGTTCCGGCCTCGGCCAGCGCGAGAGCCTGCACGATCAGATCAGCCCCCACCCGGGCCAGCCGGTCGTGCAGCCGGCCGGTGGTGTCGTCGGGCTGCAGCGGCTCGGTCTGCGTCAGCAGCATGGCGCCTGTGTCCAGGCCCTCGTCCATCTGCATGATGGTCACACCGCTGACCGCATCGCCCGCCTGCACCGCCCGGTGGATAGGAGCCGCGCCGCGCCAGCGCGGCAGTAGCGAGGCATGGATGTTCAGGCAACCCAGGCGCGGCAGTTCCAGCGCCCAGGGAGGCAACAGCAGCCCGTAGGCAGCCACCACCAGGGCGTCGGGCCGGGCCTGCTGCAAAGCCTGACGGGCGGCACGGGCCTCGTCGGCCCAGGCGCCATCGAGTCGCAGGCTGCGCGGCTGGGCCAGTGGCAGGCCGTGGGCCAGCGCCTCCTGCTTGACGGGCGATGGCTGCAGCTTGAGGCCCCGGCCTGCGGGCCGGTCGGGCTGGGTCAGCACCAGGTCCACCGCATGGCCCGCCTCGAGCAGCCGGACCAGCGCCACCCGGGCGAACTCGGGGGTGCCGGCAAACGCCAGCCTCAACGCCCGGCCTCGCGCTGGGCCTTGAGCATCTTGGTCTTGATGCGGTTGCGTTTGAGCGGCGAAAGGTATTCGACGAAGACCTTGCCCAGCAGGTGGTCCATTTCATGCTGGATGCAAATGGCCAGCAAGCCATCGGCCTCGACGCGGTGGGTACGCCCCTCGGCGTCCTGGGCCTGCACATGCACCGCGTCGTGGCGCATCACGCCGTCGTAGATGCCTGGGACGGAGAGGCACCCTTCTTCGTTAACCCGGCGCGATTCGCTCTGCCACACCTGCTGGGGGTTGATCAGCACCAGCGGCTGATCGCGCTGCTCCGAGGCATCGATGACGATGACCTGTTCGTGCACGTTGACCTGGGTTGCCGCCAGACCGACGCCATGGGCGTCGTACATGGTCTCCAGCATGTCGCCGACCAGCTGGCGCAGACGGGCGTCGAATTGGGTGACCGGGCGCGCCACCTGGTGCAGCCGGGGGTCCGGGAAACAAAGGATGGGAAGCAGGGCCATGGTGGAAAAAGTTGAGAAGGTATTTTCGCCAATTTCCGACGCCTGCGCGTCGGCACCGGCACAAGGCCGGGCAGGGGCCGGTATCCGACGGGTTCGAATCGTGCGAGACTCCGGCAACCTTTCCGGGTTTGACATGCCCTCCAGTCCCGACCCTCTCCCCATCACGTCGGCATGGCCCGGCTGAGGTTCGCCCATGGACCGCGATGAACTCGGTGACTGGCTGCGCCTGACCCTGACCCCAGGCGCAGGACCGGCCACGGCGCGCAAGCTGCTGGCGGCCTTCGGACTGCCCAGCCAGCTGTTCCAGCAGCCGCGTTCGGCGCTGGCCCAGGTGGTGGGCGAGTCGCTGGCGGACCGGCTGCTGACCCACCCGCCCGAACTGAGCGATGCCCTGGAGCGCACCTGGCAGTGGCTGTGCGAGCCGCGCGAGGATGGCGCCCGGGCGGCGGTGCTGACCCTGGGCGATGCGGGCTACCCGGCGGCCCTGCTGGACATCGAAGATCCACCGCTGATGCTGTACCTGCTGGGCGCTCTTGATTGGGTGCCAAACAGGCCGTCAACCCCCGTCCAGCAAGGAAATTCTGCTATTTTTTCAGGAGCATTTGACGCAACCCGCAGCGTAGCGGTGGTCGGCAGTCGCAACCCCACCCCCCAGGGCCGGGCCCATGCCCACGATTTTTCGCAGGCCCTGGCAGAGGCCGGCCTGACCATCGTCTCGGGTCTGGCGCTGGGCATCGACGCGGCCGCGCACCAGGGGGCGCTGGCGGCAGCGCGTGGGCCAGGCGCGCGACTGGCCACGGTGGCGGTGGTGGGCACCGGCCTGGACCGGGTCTACCCCAAGAGCCATCTCGCATTGGCCCGGCAGATCGTGCAGAACGGGGTGATGGTGAGCGAGTACCCGCTGGGCACCCCACCGCTGGCCGCGAATTTCCCGCGCCGCAACCGGCTGATTGCCGGGCTGTCGCGCGGCACGCTGGTGGTCGAGGCGGCCCTGGAATCGGGCTCCCTCATCACCGCGCGGCTGGCCGCCGAGCAGGGCAAAGAGGTCTACGCGATCCCGGGCTCCATCCACAGCCCGCAGGCGAGGGGCTGCCATGCCCTGATCCGCCAGGGCGCCAAGCTGGTGGAGTCGGCCCAGGATGTGCTCGAAGACCTGCTGGGTCCCTCTTCTGGGTCGGCTCCGGGGGTGGCCCAGTCGGCCGAGCGCTCCCATTCGGCGAGCCCGGTGGGCATGGCGGAGGCCGCGCACCCAGACCCCGTGCTCGATGCGCTGGGTCAGGACCCGGTCGGCCTGGACGCGCTGCTGGCGCGCAGCGGGCTCGACAGCGCGTCGCTGCAGGCGGCCCTGACGATGCTGGAACTCGACGGAAGCGTGGCCCGCCTGCCAGGCGGGCTGTACCAGCGCGTCGTGCGCCGCTGAACCGGGAGCCCGCAAGGCCGGAACCGGGGCCGCCGTTGCGCACTTCACCCCATCAACCTGCCGAGCCGGATTTGTCCGGCTAATTCCGGGCTTCAGCGCCGACATCCCACGCATATAGTAGGCGTCATGTTTGATGTGCTCGCCTTTGTCTACGAAAACTACTGGAACGGCAACGACTGTCCGGAACCGGTCACGCTGCAGCGCCGACTGCACGATGTGGGCTTCAGCCCCGACCAGATCGGCGACGCGCTGAGCTGGCTGGGCGGTCTGGCCCAGGCGGCCCAGGGGCTGGGCCAGGCGGCCGCGGAATCGCCGGCCCAGGCCCGACTGTTCGACGATGCCGCCGCACCGGTTCAGCCCAGTCTGCGGATCTATACCCGCGGCGAAACCGAGCGCCTGGGCCT
>VERU01000314.1 GCA_018882485.1 Rhodoferax sp.
GCTTGCAGCACGTCCCGGCTTCTGGGGCCGGCGACGCTCATGGCGGCCCATTGGTCCGTGACCGATGCCACCGTGACCCGCAACTCGGGCCAGACGACCTGCAGCAGGAATTCCAGATGGCTCATCACCCGCCCCGCCTGTCCCGTGGTCGTGGTCATGAAAAAGCAGGTGTCGGAGATCCGGCTGGTGGTGCCGTCGTCCATGACGATCCCATCCTCGCGCAGCATGAATCCGTAGCGCGCCTTGCCCACAGCCAGCTTGGAGAAGCCGTTGACGTAGACCCGATCGAGGAATGCCGCTGCATCCGGACCCTGAACATCGATCTTGCCCAGGGTGGATACATCGGCAATGCCGACCCCATCACGCACCAGGGCCATTTCCGTCTTGTAGGCTTCTCCCAGCGTGCGGCCATGGCTGCGGTACCACAGCGGCCGCAGCCACAGACCGGCCTCGACCCGAACGCTTCCATGGGCCGTATGCCAATCGTGCATGGCCGTGCGGCGTTCGGGCTGCAGGTGGCTTCGCACCGACCGTCCTGCCAACATGCCCAGGGTCACCGGCGTGTACGGCGGGCGGAAGGTGGTTGTGCCGACCTCTGGCACCGTCTGACCGCGAGCGTTCGCCAGTGCCACCAGGCCATTCAGACCGGACGTCTTGCCCTGGTCGGTCCCCATGCCCAGCGTGGTGTAGCGCTTGAGGTGCTCGACCGAAACATAACCTTCCCGGTGCGCCAGATCGATGTCGGCGCTGGTGACGTCGTGTTGAAAATCGACGAATGCCTTGTCGGGTAGCGCATCACCGGTCTGCAACATCGACGCCCGGAACGCCAAGTCGGCTCCGTGGTCGTCGCCGACGATCCATGGCATGGTTGCCACCTCGCTCGGCTGACCGGTGGCATCGAGCACCCGCAAAGCGGCCTGCCATCCACTGGTCATGGCGGCACCGAGCGTCTGACAACCCACCATGGATCCGGCACCGTCCTGGCCTCGATCAAAGCCCCCTGGAACAAAGCTCTGAATCGCATCCTGGTAGACCGGTCGACGCCCGCGGTGGGAGCTCAGGTGCACCGTGGGCGTCCAGCCCCCGGACATGCCGATCAGGTCCACCGTCACTTCCAGACCTGGACCGTTGAGGCGCCCGGTGTTGGGATCCAGCGGTGTGAGCGTACAAGCCGAGACCCGTTTCGCGCCTCTCGCGTGGGTCAGCGCCATGGCGGGGTGAACCACGACGCCGGCCTCGGCAGCGAGCGCCCGCAGGGCTGGCTTCACTTCGGCGCGCAGATCGGCTACCTGAACCCGGGCACCGGCCCGCGCCAGCGCCACCGCATCTCCGTACGCGGCATCGTTGTTGGTGGCAATGACCGCCTGTCGGCCGGGCAGCACACCAAAGCGGTTGACATAGCTGCCGATCGCTCCGCTCAGCATCACGCCTGGCCGGTCGTTGCCGGCAAAAACCAGCGGGCGCTCGATGGCCCCACAGGCCATCACCAGGGCCTTGGCCCTGACCAGATGCAGGCGCTGTCGGGGAATGCCCAGCGAGGTGTCTGCCACACCCGGTGCGCTGCGTTCGACCACGCCCACGGTGTTGCCGTCGAACAGTCCGAAGGCCGTCGAACGGGTCAGCACCCGGATACGGCCTGTTGCTTTCACTCGGGCCGTGGTGTCGGCCAGCCATTGCGCCTCGGGGCTGTTGACTGGCTGGCTGAGCACGGAGCCGCCCAGCTCCGTGTCCTGCTCCACCAACAATACATCGGCTCCACAGGCTGCGCCTGCCAGGGCGGCCATCAGCCCGGCAGGCCCCGCGCCGATGACCAGCAGGTCGGCGAAACGATGATGCCAGTCGTACCGCTGTGGATCGGGCTCCTCCGACGTGGCACCCAGCCCCGCAGCCCGGCGGATGAAATGCTCGTAGAACATCCAGGCCCGGCGCGTGGGGCCCATGAAGGTCTTGTAATAGAAGCCGGCCACCAGCAGCGGCGAAACCCAGGAATTCACCGCCATCAGATCGAAACCGACCGATGGCCATGCGTTTTGCGTGCGGGTGATCAGTCCTTCCTCGGTCTCCAGCACAGTGGCCGCCAGATTGGGCTCCTGGCTGGCTCCCTGCCCGACGGTCAACAGCGCGTTGGGTTCCTCCACGCCCGCCGACAGGATGCCACGCGGGCGGTGGTACTTGAACGACCGTCCCACCAGATGGATACCATGGGCCAGCAATGAGGCCGCTACCGTTTCACCCGCATAGCCCACCAGCGACCGGCCGTCAAAACGGAAGCGCACTGGCTGATCCCGGGGTACACGGGCGGCCGTGCCGGTCCGGTGACCGCCTGCATCGAGCTTGAGGGACTGGCTCATGGCAGGGTCCTCTCGCGGGCTGGTACCACGGACAGGATTTCGTGCGTCACGGTGTTGCGCCGCACCACCAGCCAGCGCCGACACGCCACGGTGTGCTGCCAGAATTCGGCGTGTTCACCCTTCGGGTTGTCGCGCAGGTAGACCGTATCAACCCAGGCGTCGTGGTGGCCGGGGTCCAGTGGCGGGTAGGCCTTGGTGGCATCCCCGAAATAGGAAAACTCCTCGTGGTCGCGCACGCCGCAGTAGGGGCAATGGATTCTGAGCATCTGGTTTGCTCCTACTGCAGGTGGTTGTAGGGCCCATAGCCGGCTTCGTCGATGATGCGGCCACGGGCAAACCGGTCCATGGTGAATCCGGCGTTGTAGGCGTGCGGGGCGTCGTTGGCCATGGTGTGGGCGAAGCACCAACCCGAGGCGGGAGTCGCCTTGAAGCCGCCATAGCACCAGCCGCCGTTCAGGTAAAGACCGGGCACCGGCGTACAGGTGATGATGGGACTGCCGTCCGGCGTCATGTCCATCACGCCACCCCATTGGCGCAGCAACCTCAGCCGGGAAGCAAAGGGCACCAGGCTCACGAGTCCCTGCATGGTCTCGGCCACGCTGGCCATGTTGCCGCGCTGGGCATAGCTGTTGTAGCGGTCGATATGCCCACCGAAAACCAGCCCGCCCTTGTCGGATTGCGAAACATAGAAATAGGTGGCCGACCAAACCACCACATGGTGGATCACCGGTTTGATCGATTCCGAAACGAAAGCCTGGAGCACGTGGCTTTCGATCGGAAGCCGCAGGCCGGCCTTTTGCGCCAGCACCGAGGTGTGCCCCGCCACAGCGATGCCCACTTTCCCGGCACCGATGTCGCCGCGTGTCGTCCTGACACCGACCACCCGTTCGCCTGCCCAGAGGTAATCCAGCACCTCGCAGTTCTGGATGATGTCCACACCCAGCTGGTCGGCCGCACGGGCATAGCCCCAGGCCACCGCATCGTGCCGGGCGGTACCGGCATCGGGTTGCAGCATGCCACCGTGGATCGGGAATCGCGCCTTATCCGAATAGTCGAGGTAGGGTGCCTCCCGCATGATCTCCTCCCGGGTCAGGATTTCGGCGCGGATACCGTTCAGGCGCATGATGTTGGCCCGCCGAACCAGGCCATCGAGTGCTCCCTGCGAGCAGGCAGCGTACAGGTAGCCACGGGGCGAGAACATGACGTTGTAGTTCAACTCCTCCGAAAGGCCCCGCCAGAGCGACATGGAATGCTCGTAGAACGGCGTGTTCTCCGGCATCATGTAGTTCGATCGCACGATGGTGGTGTTGCGGCCGATGTTGCCCGATCCCAGGTAGCCTTTTTCCAGCACGGCGATGTTCCGGATGCCATGCATGCTGGCAAGGTAGTAGGCGGTGGCCAAGCCATGACCTCCTGCACCCACCACGATCACGTCGTAGGTCTTGCGGGGTTGTGGATCGCGCCAGGCCCGTTCCCAGCCCTGGTGCCCACCGATGGCGTGCTTGAGCAGCGACCAGGCCGAATAGCGTTGCCCCATGGTCACATCCTCATGCGCAGGGCCTGCGGATCGAACGGCGGATCCATTTGCAGGCGAGCCGCCCGACGCTCTCCCAGGATCTCGATTTCCAGCGACAGATCGGGTCGTACCAGATCGGCCGGGATGTAGCCC
>VERU01000315.1 GCA_018882485.1 Rhodoferax sp.
GCTTGAAGTAGCTGTACAGCGGCTTGTTCTTGTCAGACAACACCGCCAGCGGGCTGTCGTTGCCCATCGAGCCGATGGCTTCCTCGCCGGCGGTGGCCATGGGAGCGATCAGGAACTTGAGGTCTTCCTGCGTGAAGCCAAAGGCCTGCTGCCGATCGAGCAGCGAGCTGTGGTCCGAGGCCCGCCTGCGCGGGGCGGCCGGAATGACCGTCCCACTGGCCGTGCCGGGCGTCGTATCGGCCGCGATCGCCGCCATATCGGCGGCTGGCGTGCCGCGCCGTTCCTCGAACGACACATCATCCAGCCGGATGCGCAGGTTCTCGATCCACTGCTTGTAGGGCTTGCTGTTGGCCAGGCCGGCCTTGAGCTCCTCGTCGTCGATCATGCGGCCCTGTTCCAGATCGATCAGGAACATCTTGCCGGGCTGCAGGCGCCACTTGCGCACGATCCTGTTTTCGGGCACCGGCAGCACGCCGGATTCGGAACCCATGATCACCAGGTCGTCGTCGGTGATGCAGTAGCGCGAAGGCCGCAGGCCGTTGCGGTCCAGCGTGGCACCGATCTGGCGACCGTCGGTGAAGACGATGCTGGCCGGACCGTCCCAGGGTTCCAGCATGGCGGCGTGGTACTCGTAGAAAGCGCGGCGGCGCTCGTCCATGGTGCTGTGCTGCTCCCAGGGCTCGGGAATCATCATCATCACGGCCTGACCGATGGGATAGCCCGCCATGGTCAGCAGTTCCAGGCAGTTGTCGAAGGTGGCGGTGTCCGACTGCCCGGCAAAGCTGATGGGATAGAGTTTCTGCAGGTCCTGGCCGAGCACCGGCGAGGACATGACGCCTTCGCGCGCCTTCATCCAGTTGTAGTTGCCCTTGACGGTGTTGATCTCGCCGTTGTGCGCCACATAGCGGTAGGGATGGGCCAGCGGCCACTCGGGGAAGGTGTTGGTCGAGAAGCGCTGATGCACCAGACCCAGGGCCGACACGCAGCGTGCGTCTTCGAGGTCGCGGTAATAGGTACCCACCTGGTCGGCCAGCAGCAGGCCCTTGTAGACCACGGTGCGGCTGGACATGCTGGGCACGTAGTACTCTTTGCTGTGCTTGAGCTGAAGGTTCTGGATGGCCGCGCTGGCGGTCTTGCGGATCACGTACAGCTTGCGCTCCAGCGCGTCCTGCACGATCACATCGCTGCCGCGGCCGATGAACACCTGGCGGATCACCGGCTCTTTCTCGCGCACGGTGGGCGACATCGGCATCTCGCGGTTGACCGGCACATCGCGCCAGCCCAGCAGCACCTGGCCCTCGGCCTTGATGGCGCGCTCCATCTCCTGCTCGCACGCCAGCCGGCTGGCGTGCTCCTTGGGCAGGAAGATCATGCCCACGCCGTATTCACCCGGGGGCGGCAGGGTCACCCCCTGCGCCGCCATCTCGGCGCGGTAGAGCGCATCGGGCAACTGGATCAGGATGCCCGCGCCATCGCCCATGAGCTTGTCGGCACCCACCGCGCCCCGATGGTCCAGGTTTTCCAGGATCTTGAGGGCATTGGCCACAATGGCGTGGCTCTTTTCACCGCGAATGTGCGCAACAAAACCCACACCGCAAGCGTCGTGCTCGTGGTCGGCCGCGTACAAACCCTGATGCTGCAAGTGCTCTTTTTCGGCTGCCGTCGTCATGGCGCCCTCCTGAATGGGAAATCGGACCGGCGATCCTACCGCAATGCAACATCGATGCCAAAACTTTTAATCGGGGTCAGATTCCAATTAAATCCAAATTATTTTTAATCTAAATTAATTGGGGACACATCAAAAATAAGAGCAAACTATCCAGTATTTTCGGGCCATTTGGCCCAATTCAATTCTTTTTCAATCCAGCTGGGCGGCCTGCATGACGAGGCGTGACGCGACGAGGCGTTCGGGCCTGCAACTGGGCGACGAAGTCCGGCGATCCAAGAACCCAGCCTTTCAGGGTGGCATCGGTCAGCGCCTGCTGGTGGCTGGCGGCGATCCCCGCCGCCACCCATTCGGCGTAGGCAATCTCCCTGGCAAATGGGGTGTTGCCCAAAGCCCAATACAGTGCATGCGGGCTGATCAGACGGTCCACCCGATGGCCCAGGTAGTGCCCGTGACTGGACCATGCGTACTCGGCGGCCGAAAGGGCCAGTCCTGCCCGCACCGGATTGAGGTCGATGTAGGCCATGCAGGCCATCAGGTAACGCTCGGTTTGCACCACGGTGGAGCGGTAGCGCCCTTCCCAAAGGGTGCCGCTGCGGGCATGGCGGTCGTTGTAGTAACGGACATAACTGCGTCCGACCGCCTGCATCATCTGGGGCAGACCATCCTCCGTGTCGGGTGTGACCAGCAGGTGAAAGTGATTGCCCATGAGCACATAGGCATGCACCGCAACCTTCTGCCGACGGGCGTGCTCCTCCAACAGCGCCAGCATCCGAAAGCGGTCTTCCGACGAGCCAAATATCGCCTGGCGGTTGTTGCCGCGCTGGATCACGTGGTGGGGATAACCCGGCAGAGCCAGGCGGGGCAGGCGGGCCATGGCTCACACTCGCTGGATGCGCCCAAAACAGGGCGATCAGTTCATGATAATTGGAATCTGACCCCGATTAACGAGGTCAGGCCGAACTCTTGCAGCAAGGCGCGCAGCCGCAGCTCGGCGCTGCGCCGGGGCTGGCCGGTGCGGCGAGCCACGATGAGCTCGTTCTTCAGGCTGTGCTCCCAACCCACGAGTTCGGTGACGCTGACCCGGTAACCCCGGGCTTCGAGGTACAGACAACGCAGCACGTTGGTCAGCTGGCTGCCGAGCTCGCGGGTATGCAATGGGTGGCGCCACAGCTCGGCCAGCGGAGTGCGCGACAGCGCAAGGGCCTTGTGGGCATTCAGCGCACGGGCAATCTCGGCCTGGCAGCAGGGGACCAGCACCATTGCGGCCGCCTGCCGATCCAGCGCAAAGGCGATGGCGTCATCGGTGGCGGTATCACAGGCATGCAGGGCAGTGACCACATCGATGCGGGCCGGCAGCTCGTCAGACCCTATGGCTTCAGCGGCGCTCAGGTTGAGAAACCGCATGCGGTCAAACCCCAGCCCTGTGGCCAGTTCGCGCGACCGATGCACCAATTCGGCGCGAGTCTCGATGCCGTAGATCCAGCCGGTCGATGCCGCCTTGAACAGGCGCTCGTACAGCAGGAAACCCAGGTAGCTCTTGCCCGCGCCATGATCGGCCAGCGTCACTCCACCCTCGCGCCCAGGCAGTTCCGACACCACGGTCTCGATGAACTGCAGCAGGTGGTCAACCTGCTTGAGCTTGCGACGGGCGTCCTGATTCAGTCGCCCATCCCGGGTGAGCAGGTGCAGGGCCTTGAGCAGCTCCACGGGCAGATTG
The DNA here is from genome assembly GCA_018882485.1 of Rhodoferax sp. Classification (GTDB taxonomy): domain Bacteria; phylum Pseudomonadota; class Gammaproteobacteria; order Burkholderiales; family Burkholderiaceae_C; genus Rhodoferax. The sequence goes on from VERU01000315.1 coordinate 3,387, forward strand.
GCCCGGCCATCGGCCGAGGATCCGTTGGAGGGCGGTGCGGCGGGACCGCGCCTCATGAAGAGGGCCCAACCTGGAGGGCTGCCCAGCCGGCCGCTCCCAGCCCTTCCAGGGTACGGATGTTGCGCGCCACGATCGCGTCCACATCCGGCACCGCCGCAACCGCTCGCGAAATGCTGTCTTCGCGCAGCAGATGCAGGGTGGGATACGGTGAGCGGTTGGTGGCGTTCGCCACCTCGTGCGGGTCCGTGCCGGCAAACTGGTACTGCGGGTGGAAGCTGGCGATCTGGATCTGCCCCGGCAGCCGCCACTGCCGCAGCAGAATATCCGCCAGGCCCAAAAAATCATTGAAGACCAAAAAATCCTCCAGGCAGTTGGGAACCACCAGCAGGGTGGTTTCGCGCACAGCCGGGTCGGTATCCCGCAGGGCCAGCAATTCCGCTTCCAGCTCCACCAGCAAATCCTCTTCTGTGCTGGCTGCGGCCACAGCCAGATGGATCAGACCCCGCGCCTGCACCGCCCGCGCAAACGGACACAGATTGAGGCCGATCACCGCACGTTCCAGCCAGCGCTGCGTATCCTGCCGCACGGTGGTCGGATCGATCGCCGAAGTGGACATCGTCATGGGGTGGAGGCT
>VERU01000316.1 GCA_018882485.1 Rhodoferax sp.
GGGCTGAGTTCGCCCTTGTCGTTCTTCTTGCCCGGGCCGACGGCCAGGACTTCACCCTGATCGGGCTTTTCAGCGGCGCTGTCAGGGATCACGATGCCGGAGGCGGTGCGGGTCTCGTTTTCGACGCGTTTGACGATCACGCGATCGTGCAGGGGGCGAAGTTTCATGAAAGCTCCTAAAGAGGTGCAAAGTTGACTAAAACGAACGCCAACCGGGAAAGTTGGCGTTGGCGGTTCTGAAGGACCCGTGCGCTGACGGCATTGTTAGCACTCAAGTCCTACGAGTGCTAATGATAATGCGTTTTGCCGGGTTTTCAAGGGCCGTCGCGCAATGTCCTGGCGGGCCGGCCCCGATCCGGCTCCGATCCGGGCCCGATCCGGGCCCGATCCGGGCCCGATCCTGGCTCAGACTGCCCCCGGTCCGGGCCCAGTCCCGCCCCGATCCCGGCCCGTTCAGGGCCAGCGCGTGTCGGGCTCCAGCGGGTACAGCGGCACGCGGCGGTGCCGGTAGTCGAAGGTGCCCAGGTCGGCGCTGGTCACGCCGGCGGTGGCGACCCAGATCAGCTGGCGGGCGATCGGCTCCATGGCCGGGCGCGGCGAGTGCACCCCCTTGGCGACGATGATGCGCGCCGCGGTCGGCTCGATGCCCAGCGCGCGGAACTGCTGCAGGCTGGCGCTGCCGGCGCTGCGCGAGGTCAGCACCAGGGTGTGGCCGTCGTCGGTCTGCAGCGCCGCGCTGGGCCCGTCGTCGAAGTAACGAAAGCCGCCGTGGGTCGGCCCGGTCTCCTCGTAGCGCCCGTCCGACAGCGCCGTGACCCGGCCCTGCACCGCGAATGGCGCCCCGTGCAGGCCGTCGCTCTTGCCCCCCACCTCGGCCACCATCCGCCCGCCCAGCCCGATCGCCTGGCACTGGCGCACCACCTCGGGGTCGCACAGGGCCTGCAGCAGCCCGCTCACGCCCAGGCCGCGTGCGGCGTGCAGGATCAGGGTCGAGTCGCCCGGGCTGCCGCCGCCCACGTTGTCGCCCACATCGAACAGCACCACCGGTCCCTGCGCCGCCGCCTGGGCCCGGCGCAGCGCCTCATCGACCGGCGTGCCCCCCTGGTTCAGCGCGGCGCGCTGGGCCCAGGCGGCCTGGGCCAGCGTGCGGGCCACCTCCTGGGCCAGGGGCGGGTCGTTGTCGGTCACGGCCAGAAAAGCCATGCCCATTTCCGGCACATCGGCATAGGGGTAGCCCTCGACCACGCTGACCGACAGCACCCCGGGGCGCTGCCGCTGCTGCTGCGCCAGCCGCAGCAGGCCGGCCATGGGCTCGTCGGCGGTGCCCTGGTTCAGGATGTTGACCAGCAGCGGCGGCGTCTGCAGCGCGCTGCAGGGCCGGATCTGGCCGCGCACCGTGCGCAGCACCAGTCGGGCGCAGTGCAGGGCCTGCTCGCGGGCGTCGATGTGGGGGTTGGTCTGGTACACCGTGGTCACATCGGCATGGTCCACCATCTGCGGCGTGAGGTTGGCGTGCATGTCCAGCGCCACGCCGATGGGCACCCCGGGCCCCACCAGGGCGCGCACCCGGCGCACCAGTTCGCCGTCGGCGTCCGGCCAGGGTACGGACACGGCCGCGCCGTGCAGCGGCAGCAGCACCGCATCCCAGGGGCCCTGTGCGCGCAGCGCCTGCAGGATGCGCTCGTACAACTGCGTGATGGCCGATGCGGTGATGGTCCCCATGGGCGTGAGGCGGGCAAACACCAGCGGCACCAGTTCGACCTCCGGATCTTCGGCGGCGGCCGCGAAGAAGCCGGCCAGCGTGGACTGCGACTCGGCGTACTCGGCGCGGATGGCCGCGCCATCCTCCAGGATTCCGGCGCGCTCCCATTGCGCCAGGTCGGCCGCGATGCTGGAAAAGGTGTTGGATTCGTGCTGGAAACCGGCGGTGGCGATGCGGATCATGTGACGGGCTCCGGGCTGGGGCGAGGGAAGGGGGAGGGAAGGGCGCGGGAAGAGCGCTGGGTGGGCTCGCCCGATTGTGCGGCGGCCCTGCACCGGTGCGGCGCCAGGGGTTCGGCTGCCGGTGTTTCGCCGCTCGAAACGGCAACCGGCCCGCCGCGGCCTTCGCCCCAGGCCCTACACTCGAGGCCTGGACGCCGTTACCCGCAGCCCGCGCTGCGCCGGCCCGCCGGTCTGGCGCCTCGGCCAGGCCGTCCCCACCATGCTGTACGCCCTGCTGAAAACCCTGCACCTGCTGTGCGTGATCCTCTGGGTCGGCGGCATGGTGTTCGCCCATTTCTTTCTCCGACCGGCCCTGGCCGATCTGCCGGCGCCCCAGCGCCTGACGCTGATGCACGCGGTGCTGCGGCGTTTCTTTGCGGCGGTGCTGTGGGCCTCCACGCTGGCGTTTGCCAGCGGGGGCTGGATGCTGGCCCGCAGCGCCAGCCGTGCCGCTGCTGCCGGTCTGGCGCCCCACCTGCCGCTGGAGTGGCTGGTGATGGCCGTTCTGGGCACGCTGATGGTGTTCATTTTTCTGTTCTTGCGCCTGCAGGCGCTGCCCCGGCTGGGCCGGGCGGTGCAGGCCCAGGCCTGGCCGCAGGCTGCTGCGGCGCTGGCGCTGATCCGGCGCGGGGTGATGGTCAATCTCGGCCTGGGGCTGGCCGTGGTGCTGGTCACGCTGCTGGGAGGCGCTTGAACCCCGAAGCCGACCGGCTCTGGCGCGCCCCGCCCTGGGCGCTGGCGGTGTTGCTGGCCCTGCTGGGCATGCTGGGGCCCTTTTCCATCGACACCTACCTGCCGGCGTTCTCGGGCATCGCGCAGACCCTGGGGGCCACGCCGCTGCAGATGCAGCAGACCCTGTCGGCCTATCTGCTGGGCTTTGCTGTCATGAGCCTGTTCCATGGCGCGCTGTCCGACAGCCTGGGGCGTCGTCCGGTGGTGCTCTGGGGGCTGGCGGCCTTTACCCTGGCCTCGATCGGCTGTGCCCTGTCGCAGACCATCGGGCAGCTGGTGTTCTTCCGGGCGATGCAGGGGCTGACCACCGGTGCGGGCATCGTGGTGTCGCGTGCCGTGGTGCGCGACATGTTTCCGCCCAGCCAGGCGCAACGGGTCATGAGCCAGATCACCCTGTTCTTCGGAGTCGCCCCGGTGATCGCGCCCCTGGTGGGTGGCTGGCTGCTGGTGCAGGCGGGCTGGCACAGCATCTTCTGGTTTCTCACGGCCGTCGGCGTGGCGCTGTGGCTGGCCAATTACCGGTTCCTGCCCGAGACGCTGCACCGCTCCCAGCGCCAGCCGCTGCACCTGAGCAACCTGCTGCAGGGCTACTGGCAGCTCGGGCTGGACCCGCGTTTCCTGATGCTGGCGCTGGCCAGCGGCATCCCCTTCAACGGCATGTTTCTGTACGTGCTGTCGGCCCCGGCTTTTCTGGGCGACCTGCTGGGCCTGGCGCCCACGCAGTTCTTCTGGTTCTTTGTGCTCAACATCAGCGGCATCATGCTGGGCGCCTGGGTCAGCGGCCGCATGGCGGGCCGGCTGCCCCCCAAGCGCCAGATCCGCCACGGCTTCGTGGTGATGCTGCTGACCGCTCTGGTCAACCTGCTGGCCAACTGGCTGCTGCCGCTGCATGTCGGCTGGGCCCTGGTGCCGCTGATGGTGTTTGCTTTCGGCTGGGCCATGATGGTGCCGGCCGTCACCCTGCTGGTGCTGGACCTCTACCCCGAACGGCGCGGCATGGGCTCCTCCCTGCAGGCTTTCATCGGCTCCACGGCCAACGGACTGGTGGCCGGCCTGCTGGCCCCGCTGGTCATGCATTCGGCGCGCGCACTGGCCCTGACCTCGCTGCTGCTCATGCTGATCGGCCTGGCCTCCTGGCTGCTGCTGCACCGCCGCTGGCCCGATATCGGCCGCGACAGCGCCCATCCCGTCCCGCCTCCCGCCGCCACCGTCCCGCGCTGAGCCGGCACCGTCCCGCCTCCCGCCACCACCACCCCGCGCTGAGCCGGCACCGCCCTGCGCTGAGTTGCCACCC
>VERU01000317.1 GCA_018882485.1 Rhodoferax sp.
GTCTGTAACCAATCGTGCAAATCTATAATTTCCGAGTTCATGGGACCGCGGCAGGTCGACCTGTAAAACTGACGCAGCCAGTCGACAAGCCGCCGATTCTAGTGATGCCCCAACGCCCATCCGCCCACCACGGCCTCTATCCTGCCGGTCTGACCGCTCTGGTGCTCCTGATCGGCGGTTGTGCTGCGGTCGTGCCCCAGCCATCGGAACCGGCCGTGGCTGAAGCACCCCCTTCTGCGCCTGCGGTTGCGCGCGACGCCGTGCGAGCGGAGCCGTCGCCATTTCCCCGGCGCGTCCAGGCGCCAGAAATTGAATCGGTCCCGTCCGGGCTGGGGCCTGCCCGGTGGCCTCGGCCTCCCGCGGAGCCCCGGTCCAGCGACCCTGTGCAAGAGCTCACGCCGATGAGGCTGGCGCCCATCGCCGAAGTTCCGATTCAGTCGCAGTCGGTGGCCCTGCTGGCGCCCCCTGTGGATATCTGGGATCGGATCCGACGGGGATTCGCGATGCCGGAACTGGACACGCCTCTGGTGCGCGACCGCGAGCAGTGGTACGCCAGCCGGCCTGATTACCTGCAGCGCATGGGCGAGCGCTCCAGCAAATATCTGTTCCACATCGTCGAGGAACTGGAACGACGCAACATGCCCACCGAGCTGGCCTTGTTGCCCTTTATCGAAAGCGCGTTCAATCCCCAGGCCGTGTCCAGCGCCAAGGCGGCGGGTATGTGGCAATTCATGCCAGCGACCGGCAAATCGTTCGAGCTCAAGCAAAACGTGTTCCGCGATGATCGCCGCGACGTGCTGGCCTCGACCCGGGCAGCCCTGGACTACCTGAGCCGGCTCCATCAGATGTTCGGCGACTGGCATCTGGCGCTGGCGGCCTACAACTGGGGCGAAGGCAGCGTCGGGCGGGCCATCCGAAAAAACCAGTCGGCGGGGCTGGGCACGGGTTACACCGACCTGACCATGCCGATGGAAACCCGTTTTTATGTTCCCAAGCTGCAGGCGGTGAAGAACATCGTCGGCAACCCCTCGGCATTTGGCGCCAGCTTGCCACCCATCGCCAACCACCCCTACTTCCAGACCGTAGAGATCCGTCGGGACATCGATGCGGCACTGGCTGCCAAGATGGCTGGCGTGTCGGTGGATGACTTCAGGGCCTTGAACCCCTCTGCCAGCCGCCCGGTCATACTGGCGGCAGGCACGCCCCAGATTCTGCTGCCCTGGGACAACGCCCTGATCTTCCAGGCCAACCTGAACGCCTACGCCGGTCCCCGACTGGCAAGCTGGACGGCGTGGATGGCGCCCAGCAACCTCAAGGTGTCCGATGCGGCCCGTCGTGTCGGGATGCCCGAGGCGCAACTCCGGCAGATCAACAACATTCCCCCTCGCATGGTGATCAAGGCGGGATCCGTGCTGCTGGTGCCCCGTGCTCCGCACACCACCGCAGATGTCAGCGGTCAGGTTGCAGACCATGGGCAGTTGGCGCTCACGCCGGAGCCCGTGTTGCGGCGCACCGTGATCAAGGCGGGAAAGAACGATTCGGTGACCAGTCTGGCGCGCCGTTACCGCGTGAGCACCAGCGCCCTGGCCGATTGGAACAAGGTCAGTGTTTCAGCCGGTTTCAAGCCTGGCCAGAGTGTGGTGCTGTTCCTGCCCAAGGCCAACGCGCCGGCGACCCCTGCCCCAAGGGCCCAGCCGCCCGCACGCACGATTCGGACAGCCCGGGCTACCGCCCGGCCGACCCCGCCTCAGGGCCCTCCCAAGCGCTGACCCACGGCGCCCGCGCCGCCGGATGCATCAGTCTCCCAGGCCGGGGTTGTCGCGGACCCATTGAGCCACAAAGCGCTCGAAGTCACGGATGGGCACCGGACGGCTGAAGTAGTAGCCCTGAAAGGCGTGACATCCGATGCCAGTGAGGAAGTCCTTCTGCTCCAGGGTCTCCACGCCCTCTGCAACCACTTCCAGGCCCAGAGACTGACCCAGGGCCACGATGGTTCGGGCGATGGCCGCATCATTGGGATCGGTCAGCACATCGCGCACAAAGGACTGGTCGATCTTCAACTGGTCCAGGGACAGGCGCTTGAGGTAGCTCAGCGACGAGTAGCCGGTACCGAAATCGTCGAGCGCGACACCGATGCCCCGGGCCTTCAGGGCAGCCATCTTCTGACTGATATCCGTCAGGTCGTGGATCAGGGTGCTCTCCGTCAACTCGAGCTTCAGCCGCTGCGGACGCGCACCGGTGCGGCTCACCGCATCCAGAACGCTGTCCACGAAATCCGACATCTGAAACTGGTGGGAGCTCACATTCACCGACAGCGTCAGGCGGTCCAGCACCGGGTCGTTGGTCCAGGCGACCAGTTGCCGGCAGGCCATTTCGATCACCCAGTCGCCCATGTCACGGATCAGGCCCGTCTGCTCAGCCAGCGGGATGAACACCGCGGGCGACACCATGCCGCGACCGGGATACGCCCAACGCAGAAGAACCTCGGCGCCGAACAGGCCGCGGCGGGTGTCGAACTGCGGCTGAAAATGAAGCGACAGCTGGTCTCGCTCCTGGGCCCGACGCAGCTCATTGCCCAGCCAGGCGCGTTCATCCACCATCTGCTGCATGGCGGCATCGAAAAAGCGGAAGGTGTTCTTTCCAGCCGTCTTGGCCTGGTACATGGCGATGTCCACGTGACGCAGCAGCTCGTCGGGACTGGTGGGCTCATGGCCGAACAGGCTGATACCCACACTGGCGTTGGTGCGGTATTCGGACCCGTGCAGGAAGAAGATTTCCGCCATCACCTGGGCGATCTTGCGGTAGACAATTTCGGCATTGGCAGCCGCTTCGGCGGCGTTGTTACCCAGACTCTTGAGCAGGACCACGAACTCATCGCCGCCAAATCGAGCGACCGTATCCTCTTCGCGCACGCAGGTGAGCAATCGACGGGCCAACTCGACCAGCATCAGATCGCCCCGTTCGTGGCCGAAGGTGTCGTTGATTTCCTTGAAGTTGTCCAGGTCGATGAACATCAGGCCACAGTACACCGGGTGACGGGCGCAGGCGGCCAGCGTCTGGTGCAGCCGATCGGTCAACAGCAGCCGATTGGCCAGCCCGGTGAGGCTGTCGTGATAGGCCAGGCGCTCGATTTCGGCATTGGCCTGACGCTGTGCCGTCACATCGCGCATCACGCAAACCCAGTTGATGCACAGCCCCTGGGCATTGTGTACCGGAACGATATCCAGCCCCACCCAGAACTCACGCCCCGTCTTGGCGTAGTTGATCAGCTCCACCTTGACCGGCCGGCTCTGCGCCAGGGCCTCGCGGATTCTGAGAAGTTCCGAACGCTGGGTGTTCTCGCCCTGAAGAAACTTCGGGGACCGTCCCAGTACCTCGGCCCGCTCATAGCCCGTCAACCGCACAAACGCATCGTTCACGAACAGCAAACGGGGACCCGACTGCTCCACCACCGCAGCGTCCGTGATCAACACCGCGTCGTTGATGTGCTCAACACTCGTCTGAAGCAGACGCAGCATCAGCTGCGACTCGAATCCATCGGTGACATCCTGGAAGGTGCCGATCAGCCGGGTCAGACGGCCGTTCGCATCGCGTTCCCAGCGTCCGCGGGCCGATATCCACCGACCGGCGCCATCCGACTGCCGACCGACCCGGCACACCTGATCGAAACTGGAGTCGGTCGGTGTGGCCCCGTAGACCTTGTCCTTGATGGACAAGCGATCCTGCGGATCCATCAGGTTGAGGTAGTCGTCGAGGTCGTGCTCCTGCTGGCGATCGAACCCGAACATCTCGTCGATGGTCTCGGAGCGCGTCCATTGCCCGGTGCGGCCGTCCGAAATGTAATGACCGATGCGGGCGATCTGTTGCGCCTCGCGCAGGATGCGGTCTTTTTCGCGCAGGGCCTGCTCCGCGATGTACCGGGCGGTCAAGGCTTCCGCGAGTTGTTGCACCTCGATGTTGTCGAACGGCTTCTTCAGAATCAGAAAACGATCCTTCTGGGGCAGCTC
>VERU01000318.1 GCA_018882485.1 Rhodoferax sp.
GCCAAGCCCTGCGCCTGTACGGCCTGTTCGGCCTCGCCTTTGACGCGGGCGTAGCGGGGCATGCCGGCGGCGCCCGAGCCAGTGGTTCTGGCATGGACATTGGCACCGACCGCCGACATGAAGAGCAGGTGTCGGACGCGCCCCGATTCCTTGAGTCCTCGGGCGAAGGCCGCGTTGAGGTCCACATCGATGGCCCGGTGCCCGGCCAGCGTCAGCCGGGCGGTGCCTGCCCCTACGCCCAGCACGCTGAAACCCACTGCCGCCTGCGCCACGCCTTGCAGTGCCCGGACCACGGTTTGTTGCAGCGTCCGGGGTTCCATGTCGGGCACCAGCCACTCGATCACGCGGCCCTGGCCACCGCCCTGCACGTCCAGCCGGCGCCGGTTGATCAGGATCACCGGGTCGAACGTGCGGTCCTTCAGCAGTTCGGTCAGCAGGGCCTGGCCCACCGAACCGGATGCGCCAAGCACGATGGCGCAGGCCGTGGAGGTGGAATTCGAACGGGTCATGGCAGGGACAGGTTGAGGTCAGGGGGCGACGCGAGGGCAGCCGACTCGAACTGGCCGGCCGGTGGCGGCTATTCCCGGGCCGGCGGGGTGAACCAGCGCTCGCGTGGCACCAGCACCGGATCGGTTGGCTCGGCAAAGTACTGGGGCGACATGATCTGCACCCCGTATTCGTTGAAGACGTCCTGGATGTTGGCGTGCAGGTTGCTGATGATGCGCGCCCGGGGGCGCGGCTCGCTGGGCACCGCCTGGCAGACCAGCCGGTATTGGGGGTACCAGTCGGACAGCGCCGTCTGGAACACCTGCGGCGCCGGCTCGGTCAGCACGCCCTCGGTGCGGCGGGCGGCTTCGGCCAGCAGGGCGTGCACCTGGCGCCAGGGCGTGTCGTAGCCGATGGTGACGGTGGTGTCGAGCACGAAGCCCCGGCCCTGTACCGCGCGCGAGTAGTTGCGGGTGGTGCTGCCCAGGATGGAGGCGTTGGACAGCGTGAGCTCCTCGCCCATGCCGGTGCGGATGCGGGTGGCGAACATGCCGATTTCGGTCACGGTGCCTTCGTTGTCGCCGATGCGCACGTATTCGCCGCGTCGGAACACCCGGCCGTAGGTCAGGATCAGGCCGCTGGCCGCCTGCCCCACGAGGTTGGACGCGCCCAGCGAAATCATGAGACCCACCAGCACCGACAGGCCCTTGAAGGCCTCGGTCTGGGCACCCGGCAGATAGGGGTAGGCCATGGCCAGCGCGAACAGCCAGACCACGCCTTTGGCGATGCGGCGCGTGGGCACGGCCAGGTCCGGGTCCAGCCAGCCGAGGGCGACCCGGCCGGCGCGCACCTGCTCGAAGAAGCCGTCCACCATGCGGGTGGCTGCGCGCGCCAGCAGCACGATGAGCAGCGCCGTCAGCAGGCCCGGCACGGCCTGGGCCATGGCGGCGCCGATCTGGGCCAGCAGCGCCAGCAGGTAATCGTCGAGCGCACTGGCCCAGGGCCGGGTGTAGGGGAACTGGCCGAACACGAAGCTCAGCCACAGGTAGCCCAGCAGCAGGGCCAGCAGCCCGTGCACCCCGCTGAGCGCCGCCTGCACCAGCGCCACCGCCCGCTGGCGGCGCAGCAGGTCCACACCGCCCAGGCGCAGCCGTGACAGGTGGCGGCGTGTCAGCAGCAGCAGGCGGCGCTGGGCGCTGCGGCGCGCCCGGGCGCCGGCCCAGAGCAGGCCGGTCAGCAGCGCGGCCGAGGCCAGCGTCCAGCCCGTGGCCTGGGCCAGCGCCTGCAGGTCGTGGCCCTCACGGGCCGCCCGGATCGCCTGCTGCAGGGCCTGGGCCGCCCGCTCGGCCGCAGCCTGCACCGGTTCCTGGGCCAGCAGGTCGGCGTCACCGGGTGTGAGCACGAAGCTGGTGGCGCCGTCGATCTGAACCAGCACGCCAAAGGGCTGGGTCTGCAGGCTCACCTGCGCGGGTCCGGGGCGTTGCAGCTGCTCCTGGATGCGGCGCTGGGCGCGCCGGGCCCGGTCGGTGGCCGACACGCCGAACAGCGGCACCCGGAACACCGCAATCTCGCGGTTGTAGTAGTGCAGCGTGGCCGCCTCACCGCCCTCGGGGCTGGCAGCGGTTTCGGTGGGTGACGCGGTGCCCGGTGCTGGCGGTGTTGCGGCCTGCAGCCGCTGGCTCAGCAGCAGGGCGGCCAGCAGGCCGGTCAGCAGGGCGAGGTAGCGTCTCATCGGGGCAGGGTTGCGGGGGAGGTTTGCGACTGGGCAGCGCCGGCGTCATGAAAAAGGCCGCCCCCTGGGGCGGCCTGCGACCCGACGGCCTGCCGTCAGGGCTTCTTGGGCGTCGCTTCCTTGGCCGTGGCTGGCTTGGCCGGAGCCGCCTTGGCGGCGGCTGCCGGCGCTGCCTCACCGAAATACTCGGTCAGGGCTTTCCAGCGTCCGTCCTGGATCTGCGACAGGCGCGAGGCATTGCTGCCCAGACGCTTGGTGGGCGAGAAGGTGGCCGGTGCGCTGCCGAAGATGTCGGTGGGCAGGCTCAGCGTGTCCATGACCTTGATGAAGCTGTCGGTGTTCAGGTTCTTGCCGGCCTTGGTGGCGGCGTTGGCAAAGGTGTTGATGATCACGTAGCCATAGACCGAGAACACGGTGGGGTCTTCGTTGAACTTGGTCTTGTACTTGTTGGCCCAGAACTGCAGCTGCGGGCTCAGGCCTTCGGTGTAGGGGTTCTGCACCGTCATGGTGGCGTACATGCCGTCCATGGCCTTGCCGCCGAGCTTGTGGATCAGGTCCGTGTAGGCGCCGCTGGAGCCGATGAAGGTGGGGTTGAAGCCGAGCTTGCGCGAGGTCCCGATGGTGCCGATGGTTTCGCGGATCAGGGTGCCCAGCACGACCATGTCGCAGCCGCTGGACTGCAGCTTGGCCACCTGCGACGAGAAATCGGTGGCGCCGCGCTTGTAGGTGGTCTTCTCGGCAAAGTCCATGCCGGCAGCCTTGAGGCCGGCTTCGGCGCCCTGGTAGACCTCCATGCCGAATTCATCGTCCTGGTACAGCGTGCAGATCTTCCTGGCGCCCTTTTCCTTGGCCAGCTTGGGCACCGCGTGGCGCATCTGTTCGTAGTAGGTCGCGGCAAACGAGTACTTGAGCCGGTGGAAGGGCTCGTACATTTCGCGCGCGGCGGTGATCGGGAAGAAGTTGATCACGTTCTTCTCGAACTGCACCGGCATGGCCGCCAGGTTCTGTGCGGTGCCGATGTGGCCCATCATCATGAAGATCTTGTCCTGGTTCACCAGCTTTTGCGCGGCCAGCACGGCCTTCTTGGGGTCGTAGCCGGAGTCCTCGACGATGAGCCGCAGCTTGCGGCCGTTGATGCCGCCCTGCTCGTTGAGTTCGTCCACGGCCAGCATCATGCCCAGCCGGGCCTGCTTGCCAAAGCCGGCCAGCGGACCCGACATGTCCTGGATCGAGCCGAGCACGATCTCCTTGTCGGAGACGCCCTGCGGCGGGGGGGCCTTGGTTTGCGCCTGGGTGGCGCCCGCGGTCAGGGCCAGCAGCCCGAGCAGGGCGGTGAGCCGGGAAATGCGTTGCATGCGTGTCTCCTGTAAAAAATCAACGGTACATGGCCTCGATCCGGTCCGCGTACTTCTGCTCCACCAGTTTACGCTTGAGCTTCATGGTCGGCGTGAGCTCTTCATCCTCCGACCCCAGCTGGGTTTCGAGCAGGAAGAACTTCTTGATCTGCTCGACCCGGGCAAAGCGCGCATTGACCCGCTCGATCTCGGCCTGGATGAGGGCCTGGACTTCGGGTGCGCGGGTCAGGGAGGCGTAATTGCTGAAGGGCACATCCTGATCCTGCGCGAATTTCTCCACGTTGTCCTGATCGATCATCACGATCGCGCTGAGGAAGGGCCGCTTGTCGCCGATCACCACGGCATCGGTGATGTAGGGCGAGAACTTGAGTTCGTTCTCCAGTTCGCTGGGGGTGATGTTCTTGCCGCCCGCGGTGATGATGAT
>VERU01000319.1 GCA_018882485.1 Rhodoferax sp.
GCACGGGTCTGCGCATCGAGGGCGGCCGCATCCAGGGGGTGGAGACCACCCGAGGCTACATCGCTGCCGACTATGTGGTGGTGTGCGCCGGCCTGTGGGGGCGCCTGATCGCCGGGATGGCCGGCGAAGACCTGCCCATCATGCCGGTGGACCATCCGCTCACCTTTTTCAAGCCCTTCCTGAAGTTCGCGGGCACCGGCAAGGACATCGGCTACCCGCTGCTGCGCGATCAGGGCAACTCGGCCTACCTGCGCGACACCGGCGATCCGACCACGCCCGAAGGTGGCCAGATCGAATGGGGCTACTACGAGGAAAAGAATCCGCGCATGTGCCATCCGCGCGATCTGCTCGAGAAGGATCAGGCGCGCCTGTCGCCCTCGCAGCGCGACCTGGAACTCGAGCAGATCATGGCCCCGCTGGAGCGGGCCATCGAGCTCACGCCCATCCTCGCCGAACTCGGTTACGACGAGAAATACTCCTTCAACGGCCTGCTGCAGGTCACCACCGACGGCAATCCGTCGATCGGGGAGTCGTCCAAGGTGCGTGGCCTCTGGTACGCCGAGGCCGTCTGGGTGAAGGACGGCCCCGGCGTGGGCAAGCTGGTGGCCGACTGGATGACCGACGGCTACACCCACCTGGATCACGCCCGCATCGATGTCGCCCGCACCTACCCGTTCCAGCAGGACGAAAAATACATCCACGACCGCTGCTACGAGGGGGCTTTCAAGATCTACAACCCGCCGGTGCACAACCGTGAGCCCTACAGCATGGGGCGTGGCATCTACAAGAGCCCGTTTTACGAGCGCGAGAAGGCGCTGGGTGGCCACTTCATGGAACTCTCCGGCTGGGAGCGCGCGCACGGCTATGCCAGCAACGAGCCATTGCTGGCCGTCTATGGCGACCGGGTGCCGGTGCGCGCCAACGAATGGGACAACCGCCACTTCTGGCGCGTGTCGAACGCCGAGCACCTGAAGATGTCGGAAGACGTGGGGATGATCAATATCTCGCACTTTGCCGAATTCGACGTGGAAGGCCCTGACGCGGCCGACCTGATGGAATACCTCTGTGTGGCCAAGGTGGGCGGCGACACGCCGGTGGACAAGGGCATCTACACCCATTTTCTGGATGCCAGGGGTGGCGTGCGTGCCGACCTGACGGTGCTGCGCCTGGGTCAGGACCACTACCGCGTGATCGACGGCGCCGATGCCGGCCACCGCGACCTGGTGTGGGTGCGGCGCATGGCGCAGGACCGCGGGGCCCGCGTCACGGTGACCGACACCACCACCCGGTACGGCTGTCTGGGTGTGTGGGGCCCCAACGCCCGCGCCACCATCCAGAAGATTGCCGATGAGCCGTCGGCCTGGAGCCACGAGAACTTCCCGTTTGCGGCCCTGCGCGAGCTGAAGATCGCAGGCGTGCCGGTGCTGGCCTTTCGCATCTCCTACGTGGGCGAGCAGGGCTGGGAGCTGCACTTCAAATACGAGGACGGCCTGCCCCTGTGGGACGCGCTGTACGCCCTGGGCGTGACGCCCGTGGGCGTCGAGACGTACGCCAACAGCCGCCGCATGGAAAAAAGCCTGCGCCTGCAGAACGCCGACCTGCTGACCGAGTACAACCTGTACGAGTGCGATCTGGCCCGGCCCAAGGTCAAGGCGGCCGACTTCCATGGCAAGGCCGCCCACCTGGCTTTCCGCGAGCGCGCGCAGCAGCCGGCGATGCTGTGCACGCTGGTCATGACCCGCAACATCGACAGCGCCGGCGTGGCGCGCTATCCGGTGGGCACCTGCCCGGTCATGGACCCGGCCACCGGCGCCACACTCGTCGACGAACTCGGTCGCCGCTCGTTCACCACGAGCATCGCTTTCGGCCCGACGATTGGCAAGAACATCGCCCTGGCCCACTTGCCGCAGGCCTACTGCCAGGTTGGTCGCGAGTTGCAGATCCAGTACTTTGGCGACGTGTACCCGGTGCAGGTTGCTGCGGTGGGCTACCGCCCCCTGTACGACCCGGAGAACGTCAAGCCGCGGTCGTAGGGCGTCAGCGAGCGGTCCCGGAACCTGGGTTCAGTCGTACACCGCCTGCAGCAACTCCAGCAGCTTCTGCCGGTCGCGGGGGCTGAGTCGGCTGGCCAGGCGGTCTTCCACGGCATCGGCGGTGCGGCGGGCCTCCATCATCCGCTGCGCGCCCTGGGCGGTGGCGTGCAGGCCGGTCGCGCGGCCGTCCTGCGGGTGAGGGCGGCGCTCGATCAGGCCGCGCTGTTCCAGACTCTGGATCAGGCCGACCAGGTTGGGGGGCAGGATGTTGAGCGCCGCGCACAGCTGGCGCGAGGTGACGCCGGGGTTGTCCACGATCACGCACATCACCGAAAAATCCACCGGCTTGAACGGGTAGACAGCCATGTCCTGCACAAACTGCTCGATGGCCACCAGCGCCACGCGGCGGGCGTTGTAGCCCATCAGGGTGCGCAGGTAACGGGTGTCGATGGGGTTGGCTTCGGCGGGCGGTGCGGCGGTGCGGGTCTTGCGGGCCGGCACGCTGCTGCGTGCCCTGGTGGGACGCTCCAGCATCCGGCTGCGCGGGGCGCGGTCGCTCATGCGGATCGGGCCGGGCGGGCCACCGCCTGGCAATGGGCGCCGAGGATGGCGCAGCGCATGTCGAACTCGGGCAGTATCCACTGGCGCAGCGCCCGCGATGGCGCCTGCCAGCGCTCGGTGGGGTCAGCCAGACCGGCGTCGATGCGGCGCCAGGCCCATTCCAGCAGCACCAGCGCGCAGGCGCGCAGGTAGTCGTCGGCCACGCGATAGGGCAGGGCTGCGTCGCGCGCGGCGGCCTGCACGACCTGGCGGGTGGCGGTCCGCAAGGCGGCCAGCCGGGTGCGGGCGGCGGTGGGTGCCGGGGCCTGGCTGTCGGCCGGCTGGCCGCGCGGATCGGATTCGAGTTCGTCCAGCAGGGCTATCAGCCCGGTGCCCTGGTCGGTCAGCACCTTGCGCACCAGCAGGTCGATGGCCTGGATTTCGTTGGTGCCTTCGTAGATCATGGCCACGCGGGCATCGCGCACGATCTGCTCGATGCCCCATTCGCGTACGTAGCCATGGCCTCCCAGCACCTGCAGGCAGTCGCTGCCGCCATGAAAGGCCTGGTGCGTGAAGGCGGCTTTCATCACCGGGGTCACCAGGGCGCACCAGCGCTGGGAGGCGGCCTGTGCATCGGGCGTGCTGGCGTGTGCGATGCGGTCCAGTTCCACCGCGGTGCGGTAGGCCAGCACCCGTCCGCCGTCCACCCAGGCGCGCTGGGTGTCCAGGATGCGCTGGATCGCGGGGTGTTCGATGAGGGGGTCGGCGGCTGCGGCCGGGTCGCGGCGCACCGGCGCGCGCATCTGGCGGCGCTCGCGGGCGTAGGCATCGGCCTTCTGCCAGGCGGCGTCCAGCAGGCCGATGCCCTGCAGCGCCACATGCAGCCGGGCCGCGTTCATCATGACGAACATGGCGCCCAGGCCGCGTCCGGGTTCGCCCACCAGCCAGCCGGTGGCGTCGTCAAAGCGCATCACACAGGTAGGGCTGCCGTGCAGGCCCATTTTCTCTTCGATGCGGTCGCACAGGGCGCGGCTGCGTTGCCCGTCGGGGTAGAACTTGGGCACCAGAAACAGCGACAGCCCCCGTGGCCCGGGCGGGGCGTCGGGCAGGCGGGCCAGGACCAGGTGCACGATGTTGTCCGACAGGTCGTGCTCACCGCCCGAGATGAAGATCTTGGTGCCGTTCAGGCGGTAGCTGCCGTCGGCCTGAGGCGTGGCGCGGGTGCGGGCCAGGCCCAGGTCGCTGCCGGCATGGGGCTCGGTCAGGCACATGGTGGCCAGCCACTCGCCGGTGGCGATCTTCGACAGGTAGGCGGCCTTCAGTTCCTCGCTGCCATGGTGCTTCAGGCATTCGTAGGCGCCATGCAGCAGGCCGGGCGCCATGGTCCAGCCGTGGTTGGCGGCGCACAGCCACTCGT
>VERU01000320.1 GCA_018882485.1 Rhodoferax sp.
GGCATGGGCATGGAAGTTGTCACGGCCAGCAGTTGTGTCCCGCTGGACGGATTCCAGATCGACAAGTTGCCCGAGTGGGCTAGGGCACCCTGTTTGGCACAGATACAAGCCGTAGCGGAAAAGCGGCCTGTTGCCAATCGTCTCATTGTTGCGGCCATGTGGAGTTACCAGTTCCAGGACAAGTCGTTTCCTGCTGTGCTGGAACATTTCTTCGCATCCGCAAGAGAAAAGCATCAGCAGGTCTTGGTACTGGCGCAAATACCCAAATTCACGAAGAACCCCCGGCGAATCGCCCGATTGCAGTATTGGGGGATTCAGGTACCGCCTGAACGCGACCCTGAAGTGCATTGGGCCAATGCCCGTTTACAACGGCTCCTCGACAAGTACCCCGAGGTCGTCTATTTCGACCCTGCCGCATCGGATCTTTTTTCGATGGCGCCGTTCCATCATGGCACCCTGATTTACCAGGACGAGCACCATCTGAACGAAGTCGGCTCCCGGGAATACGGTTCCCTGTTGGCTTCAGTTATCCAGTCAGTAGCCGATCGATAGCATGACCCTTCCATTGTCTTATTCCGTTCACCCCAGTGCCATCGTTGATGACGGTGCGAGCATTGGAGAGGGCTCCCGTATCTGGCATTTTGTGCATGTCTGCGGTGGCGCGAAAATAGGACGAGGCGTTTCGCTGGGCCAGAATGTGTTTGTCGGCAACAAGGTGGTCATCGGCGACCGGTGCAAGATTCAGAACAATGTCAGCATTTATGACAATGTGACACTGGAGGAGGGCGTTTTTTGTGGTCCCAGCATGGTGTTCACCAATGTCTACAACCCCCGCTCTCTCGTTGAGCGCAAGAGTGAATACCGAGACACCCTGGTGAAGCGGGGAGCTACGCTGGGCGCCAACTGCACCGTGGTGTGTGGCGTGACCGTCGGTGAATTTGCGTTTGTTGGTGCTGGTGCAGTGGTCAACAAAAACGTCAGGCCATACGCGCTGATGGTGGGTGTTCCGGCCAGGCAGATTGGCTGGATGAGTGAACACGGCGAACAGATTCCGCTGCCACTCACAGGTCAAGGGCATTACCTATGTCCGCACAGCGGCCAGCACTACGTACTCCGCGGCGCCCAATTGCAGATAGTTGAATGACCATGAACATTCCTTTCGTCGATCTGAAGTCGCAGTACCAGGTTCTCAAGAACCAGATTGATGCCCGCATCCATGCGGTACTTGAGCATGGGCAGTACGTCATGGGGCCTGAGGTTCAGGAACTGGAAGGCAAACTGGCTGCCTACACCGGCAGCAAGCACTGCATCACGGTTGCCAGTGGCACCGAGGCATTGCTCATCAGTTTGATGGCTCTGGGTATCCGGCCTGGCGACGAGATCATCACGACGCCGTTTACCTTCGCAGCAACAGCAGAGGTCATCGTGCTGCTGGGTGCCAGGCCCGTTTTCGTCGACATCCAGCCCGACACCTGCAACATCGACCCGAAGCTTATCGAAGCCAAGATCACGCCGAAGACCAAGGCCATCATGCCGGTTAGTTTGTATGGGCAGCCCGCCGATATGGACGACATCAACGAGATCGCTGCCCGGCATGGGCATATCCCGGTCATCGAAGATGCGGCTCAGAGCTTTGGGGCCACTTACAAGGGTCGCAAGAGCTGCAACCTGAGCACCATCGGATGCACGAGTTTCTTTCCCAGCAAGCCGCTGGGTTGTTACGGTGACGGCGGTGCCATTTTTACGAATGACGATGCCATCGCCCAGGCGTGCCGGGAAATTCGGGTCCATGGTCAAAGTCAGCGCTACGTGCACACACGGATCGGTGTGGGTGGTCGCATGGACACCATTCAATGCGCGGTGGTACTGGCCAAACTGGAGCGCTTTGACTGGGAAATTTGTCAGAGGCGTAAGTTAGGAAGCAGATACAACCAGCTGCTCAGAGGAATACTACCTGTCGTAATGCAAAAAAGTGATCGTGATGGTGTGTATGCACAATACACCGTTTTTTCAGCTCACCGTAACGCTCTTTCCAAAACATTGGAAAAAAATCTCGTACCTTTCGCGATTCATTATCCGATACCGTTGAACGAGCAGCAGGCGTATGCGGGCTATTGCTGTCCTGACTGCACACCCAACAGCTCGAAAATATCAGGAATGGTAATGAGTTTGCCGATGTCGCCTGACTTGAGCGAGGATAAACTGCAGTACATCGTGAATTCCGTAGCAGATCATGTAAATCAAATCGGAGGTCAATCTGAAATGCAAGGATTGCCAGGGTCAACCATTTAGTTACTAATCAAATCTCCCTGTGCGAAAAAATGGATCGATATCCAATTAATAGACCTCATGAATTCTAGCTGGATGGCCTTGGCAGGAATTGTCGTGCTATTGACCAGCGGTCTTGTTTCGTGGGCTGTAGGCGAGTGGTTATGCCGATCAGGGACTCGATTTGGGTTGATGCAAGTACCCAATGCACGCTCCTCCCATAGCCAACCTACAGTCACAGGCGGTGGTGTAAGTTTCGTCGTGGTTTCGAGCCTGATGAGCGTGCTGGTGATCTATGCGGCATCATGGACTGATGGGATTATTTTGATTTCCGTTGCGGCAATACTTGCGATCATTGGGTTCATTGATGATCGGGGGCATGTATCAATTCACGCTCGGTTGGTGACTCAAACTGCAGTCGTTGCCGTCTACTTTGCGCTGGTACCAGATTTATCCAGCCTTGCACCCGCTTGGCTGCTTGTCGTCGGACAAAATCAGGCGATTTTGACTCTGGTCTTGTTGATTGCAGGTGTGTGGTGGATCAATTTGTTCAATTTCATGGATGGTGTGGACGGACTTGCTGCGGCGCACTCCGAATTCATGCTGCTTTCAGCGGGATTGATGATTGGTCTGACACAGAGCGGAAGCGACTTTCACCCCGAGTTGATTTTCGCATTGCTGGTGTCTGCTGCCGTGGGAGGATTCCTTGTTCTGAACTGGTCGCCGGCGAGAATATTTATGGGAGACGTCGGAAGCACATGGCTTGCATTCATTATATTTGCATTCGCTATCCAGTCGATATCCAAAGGTTGGCTCGGATACCCTGAGTGGCTGATTTTGGCAAGCGTATTCGTAACGGACGCAACGGTGACTTTGGTCACACGGATATTGAGAGGTGATCGGTGGTACGAGGCACATAGGACGCATGCCTATCAACATCTGGCAGATCGGTGGCAGAAGGATGGCAAAAGTGGCCATCGTCTGGTGACCTCGATGGTTCTTGCGATCAATTTACTCTGGGTGTGTCCCATTGCGTGGGCCTGTTTGCTATGGCCCAAGTGGTCATCGATGTTTGTTGTAATAGCCTATGCTCCCTTGTTGATAGGTTCGATATTTATCGGATCAGGGAGACCTGGAGCCATCTCAAAAGCATGAGCCTAAAGCTGGAACAACGCTCAAAGCCCTATGTACTTGCGTTCAATATTTGAGTTGTACGGTGCTACAGGCATTAATTTCCTATTGCTCATATTCCGCGACTGGTACCTTCTTGCCCACGTAGAGGCGCATCGGGAGTTTCTCTCCATGATTTATGCAGCATCTGTGGCGGGTGCCTTTTCTGTGAATGCCGTATTGCTGGGCCAGGTTTTCCACCGAAGAAATTCTTGGTTCATCGCATTGCTGGCCGTCTCGACATTGCTGTTTCTGGTGATCGCCGCCCGCAGTGATTCCCTCAGCTATGAGGGCATACTCATTGGTTCGGTCGTTCCAGCCCTCTGGGCGATAGGTGCCCGAATTACCAGGACCTCCTTTGGATCCGGAATATATTTTTTAGGAAGAGTGCGTGAAGGTGCCGCCAATTTGCTGCTGATTTTGCTGGTGACGATGAACTTTTCACTGGTTGCCATCCCGGCTTCTATCCTTTTGAGCAATGCGCTTCTTTATGGAGTGAATAAATATGGTGCAGCTCGTCGAATTGAGGTGGATAAGAAC
>VERU01000321.1 GCA_018882485.1 Rhodoferax sp.
ATCCAGCACGCCATCCACAGGCCCAGCGTGGTCAGCGGCCGCATGGCGCCGAGCGCGGCACCCGCCAACAGCGCAGCCAGCAGCGACAACCACGGCGTCCAGCGCACCCGCCGCAGCAGGTCGCGGCCCCCGGCCTGCTTCCAGGACAACAGCGGACCCAGTCCCATGAGCACCACGGTGGGCACCATCAGGGCCATGAACACGGTGTCGAAATAGGGGGCCCCGACCGAAATCTTGCCCAGGCCCAGCGCGTCCAGCAGCAGGGGGTACAGGGTGCCGAGCATCACGGCGCCAGCGGCAGAGGCCAACAGCACGTTGTTGGCGAGCAGCCCGGTTTCGCGCGACAGCAGGCCGAAGCGCGCGCCCAGGCCCAGCCGCGGCGCCCGCCACGCATAAAGGGTCAGCGACGCGCCGACCACCACCGTCAGAAAGGCCAGGATGAAGAGCCCGCGTCGCGGATCGGTGGCGAAGGCGTGCACCGAGGACAGCGCGCCCGAGCGGACCAGGAAGGTGCCCAGCAGGGAGAAGGAAAACGCCAGTATGGCCAGCAGCACCGTCCATGACTTGAAACTGCCCCGCTTTTCGGTGACCGCCAACGAATGGATCAGCGCGGTACCCAGCAGCCAGGGCATCAGCGAGGCGTTTTCGACCGGATCCCAGAACCACCAGCCGCCCCATCCGAGTTCGTAATAGGCCCAGGCACTGCCCAGTGCGATGCCCAGGGTCAGGAAGGCCCAGGCGACGGTGGTCCAGGGGCGGGTCCAACGCGCCCAGGTGGCGTCGAGTTGCCCACCCACCAGGGCGGCCACGGCAAACGCGAAAGCCACCGCGAAGCCGACATACCCCATGTAGAGCATGGGCGGATGGGCCACCATGCCGGGATCCTGCAGCAGCGGATTGAGGTCGCGCCCCTGTGGCGGCGCCGGGAACAGCCGGTCGAAGGGGTTGGAAGTCAGCAGGAGAAAGAGCAGAAAGCCGGCGCAGATCCAGCCCATCACGCCCAGGATGCGGGCCAGCAGGGGCTGAGGCAGGTGGCGGCTGAAGCGGGCCACCGCCAGCATCCAGATCACGAGCATCTGCACCCAGAGCAGCAAGGAGCCCTCGTGCCCACCCCAGAACGCCGCCAACCGGTAGGGCAGTGGCAGCGCGGTGTTGGAGTGGGACGCCACGTACAGCACCGAGAAATCATGCTGCACGAAAGCGGTCCACAGGCACAGCGACGCGCCCGTCACCAGCAGGAACACGGCCACCGACACCGGCCGGGCCAGCGCCTGAACGTCGCGGCGACCAACGGCCGCACCCCAGGGTGGCAGCACCGCCAGCACCAGTGCGGCCCCCAAGGCCAGCCACAGCAGGAAATGACCGGCTTCCGGGATCATGGCGAGCCGGCGGCAGAGGCACCTTCGCTGCGGCGGGCAGCAGCCTGGCTCAGCGCCTGCGCCGCCTCGGGCGGCATGTAGTTCTCATCGTGCTTGGCCAGCACTTCGCGGGCGTGGAACACCCCGTCGCGCCACTGGCCCTGCGCCACCACGCCCTTGCCCTCCTTGAACAGATCGGGCAGGATGCCCTCGTAACGGACCGGTATGGCATGCGCCAGGTCGGTCACGCGAAAACGGACCTGCACCCCTTCGCGCTGCACGCTGCCCTGCTCGACCAGGCCGCCCAGGCGAAAGGTCCGACCGACCGGGGCCTCGCGCGCCTGCACCTGGGTGGGCGAAAAGAAGAACACCAGGTTGCTGCTGAAGGCCCCGAGTACCAGTGCCGTGACCGCTCCAAGGGCGGCCAGCAACCCCAGGGCCAGGGCGATGCGCTGATGACGCGGCTTCATGATCGGATCATTCCTCGGCTTCGGGCGGCTGCAGGGCCGCCCGCAGCGCCTGCCGATGCCCGCGAGCGACCCAGACCGCTTCGGCCAGCACCCAGGTCAGCACCATCAGCCACGAGCCCCAGACGTAGACGCCGTAGCCGCCCATCGCCAGAAAGGCCATCACCGCTGCGACACTCATGGCCGCCCCCTGGCCGATGGCAGGGACCCGATCCAGCTGGCGCCCTGCTCGCGCTGCAACAGGATGGCCCGGGTGCGAGCGAGCACCACCGCCAACGCATAGCACCAGGCCGCCAGCGTCATGAGCAACAGCGCCAGCAGCATGGTGTCGGCCATGCGTGGGGCCGCGGTCAGGCTGATGCTGGCGCCCTGGTGCAGGGTGTTCCACCAGCGAACCGAAAAGTAGATCACCGGGACATTGATCACGCCGACGAGCGCCAGCAAGGCGCCGGCCCGGTCGGCCCGGCGGACGTCGTCGATGGCACCGACCAGGGCGATGAACCCCAGGTACAGGAACAGCAGGATGAGCTCGGAGGTCAGCCGGGCGTCCCAGACCCACCAGGTGCCCCAGGTGGGCCGGCCCCAGAGCGCGCCGGTCCACAGGGCCAGAAAGGTCATGCCGGCCCCGGTGGGGGCCAGCGCGCGGGCCACCATGGACGCCAGCCGGGCATTCAGGGCCCACCCCACCACCGCCCAGCCTGCCATGGCGAGGTACAGCAGCATGGACATCCAGGCTGCCGGCACATGCACGAAGAGGATCCGGTAGGCCTCGCCCTGGGTGGCATCGGTCGGCGCCTGCACCAGCCCCACGTAGGCGCCCGCCAGAGCCAGCGACAGGGACAGGGCATACAGCCAGGGCAGCGACCGCCCCGCCCAGCGGTAGAAGCGGGGCGGCGAGGCCAGGGTAAACAGGCGCCAGCGGCTCGGAGCTTTCATACGCTGATACGCAATGCCGCAGCCGTGGCCAGCGGCGCACCGAGCACACTCAGCAGCAGCAGAGCCCCCAGCAGGTAGAGATGACCGCGCGGATCCAGGCCCATGGCCTGCGTCGAAACAGCCCCGGCGCCGAAAACCAGCACGGGCACGCACAGCGGCAGGACCAGCAGCAAGATCAGCGCCGGCCCCTGGCGCAGGCCGAGGGTCAGGGCGGCACCCACGCTGCCCAGCAGGCTGAGCACCGGGGTGCCCAGCAGGAGGGTCAGCAACAGCACGCCGGTCGAGGCGGCCGCCATGCCGAGCAGCAGGGCCAGCACCGGCGCGGCGACGATCAGTGGCAGCAGGGTCGTGAGCCAATGGGCCAGCGACTTGGCCAGCGCCAGGGCCACTGGCCAGGGCTGGGCCAGCAGCATCTGTTCGAGCGAGCCATCGGCATGATCGGGACCGTACAAGGCTGGCAACGACAGCAGGGCGGCCAGCAGCGCGCAAACCCAGACCAGGCCAGGGGCGATCTGGCGCAGCATCTCGGGCTCGGGCCCGACGCCCAAGGGGAACAGGGCGCAGGCGAGCACGAAAAACAGCACGGGCAACACAACCTCCGTGGGCCGGCGCATCGCCAGGCGCAGGTCCCGTTGCAGCACCGCCCAGGCACGGTCGGGCATGGTCAGCCCTCCCCCGGTCCCAGCCGCACCTCGAGGCGCGGCGCCAGCCCGTCGCCCAGCGGAAGATGGCTGGTCACCAGCAGGCTGCCGCCGCCGCTCAGGTGCTGCTGCAGCAAAGCCTGAACCGCAAGCTGCCCTGGCTCGTCCAGCGCCTCCAGCGGTTCGTCCAGCACCCAGAGTCGGCGCGATGTATCCAGGGCCAGGCGCGCCAGGGCCAGGCGCCGGCGTTGACCTTGGGACAGGGTGCGAACGCGTCGCTGGGCGTGGCCCTGCAGGGACAGGCGACCCAGCGCCGCATCGAGCTGGGCCGGATCGGCAGGCAGGCCTTGCAGGCGCGCGAGGAACTGCAAAGCCTCCAGCACGCTGAGGTCTTCCTTGAGGGCTGTTGCATGACCGATGTACAACAGATTGGGTTGCAGCGGCACCGCCGCACCGGCGATCGGCCAGCGCACCTGCCCCTCGTCGGCCGGCAGGAGACCGATCAATACGCGCAGCAGCGTGGTCTTGCCGGCGCCGTTGCGTCCTCGCAGCCACACACAC
>VERU01000322.1 GCA_018882485.1 Rhodoferax sp.
ATCATGGCCCATGCCATCGGCGACGACCTGGTGCGGCTGGGCCTGCGCGACGTGCCCCGCCACAGCCCGCAGCGCGCCTACCTGCAGGTGCGCAACCACCTGCTGCTCTGGCGCAGTGCCGCTCCGTCCCGCCGGTGGCTGCTGCACGACCTGCTGCGCCAGTCGGCCAAGCACCTGCTGCTGGTGCTGCGCGGCCCCCAGCGCCGCCAGCGGCTGGCGTGGGTGCTGCGCGGCCTGGCCCATGGCCTGGGCGGGCGCTCCGGCCCGCCCCCGTCCTCGCTTCAGCCGTAGCGCGCCTGCAGCGTGGTCAGCAACAGGCCCAGCGACAGCGCAGCCGTGGCCGCCAGCGCCACGCCCCGCCAACGCGGTGCGGGATCGTCCTCGCGCAGCCCGCCCAGCGCGCCGGCCAGCAACAGCGCGCTGCCCAGAAAGTACCGCCCCTGCACCCCCTCGATGCGGCTGGCCGGCAGCGGCGTCCAGGTGATCAGCATGGCCAGAAACACCAGCAGCGCCGTGGCCAGCGCCAGCCCCAGCAGCAGCGCCCGTGTGGCGCCATCCACCGCATCGCGGGGTGCGCGCAGGCTCAGTCCCGCACACCCCAGCAGGGCCAGGCCCAGCGCCGGGTAGCCCCAGCGGGGCAGCGGCGTGTCCAGCCAACCCAGGATGCCGATGAAGGACTTCAGGTAGAAGCGCGGCAACACCGGGTCCGTCAGCGTCCCGGCCGTCACCCGCAGCAGCTCGGCCGGCTGCTGCACCAGCAGCGCCACCGCCTGTGCGGTGGTGTGGCTGCGTGCCACCCGCAGGTCCACCGTGTGCCCCAGGGCCCACAGCGTCCAGGCCAGCGCCAGCCCCAGCAGCGCCGTGCCCGCCAGCAGCCAGGCCCGGGCCGATGGGCCGCCCGCGCCGCCCTGGCCCTGGCCGCGCTGGCGCCACGCCAGGGCAAACGGCAGCACCAGCAGCGGCAGCCAGTGGGCCCGGCTCGTCACCAGCACCAGCAGGGCCACGCACAGCAGCGCCGGCAGCCCGCGCGGCAGCACCGCTGTGCCGGGTCGCGGACCGGCCATCAGGCGCAGGAAGGCGCTCAGCGCCAGCAGCAGCAGGCTGGTCGTCAGCCCGTCCAGCGTGGGCGACACCAGCTGGAACAGGCTCATGGGCAACAGCAGCAGCGCCCACGTCAGCGCACCTGGCCGAAACAGCCGCCACGCCGCCGCCAGCAGCCCCAGGCAGACCGCCAGGGTGCACAGCCGGGCCAGCGCGTAACTCCGGGGCACGGTCTGCTGCGTCCACTGTCCCAGCGCCAGCCCCAGCGCCTGCGGTGCGTACACCAGCGGCAGGTAGTAGCCGGTGCCCGGCAACGGAAAGAACGTCCGCTGCGTCGACCAGTGCAGGCCCGCCAGCTCCTGGCGCTGCGCGGGCGTCAGCCGGGCCGAAGCATCCCGCGCAATGCCCGACAGGTAGATGTCATGAAACCGCAGCAGCGCCAGGTCGATCTCGCCGCCGCTGCTGCCACCGGGCGGCGTGTCCAGCCGCCATTGCCCCTGCGACAGCATCCAGGCCCGTGCCAGGTGGCTGTGCTCGTCGGGCGACTGCAGCGGCGGCACCCGCCCCGACAGCCCCCACAGCAGCGCCCCCAGCAGCGCCAGCACCCCCGCGGCGCGCAGCCAGTGCGGCCGCGCCGCTGGGGTGGGGGGAGTCGCGGAGCCGGGCACAATGGCGGGCATGTTAGCGCAGCCCCCCTGGCCCGCCCCCGCACCATGAAGCAGCTCGGCGCCCTCCAATGGCTGGCCCTCATGCTGGTCGTGCTCGGCCTGTCCGTCGGGCAGATCCTGTTCAAGCTCGCGGCCGGCCAGATCAGCGGCCTGCGCAGCGCGCTGCAGTCCGCGCTGTCAGGCTGGCTGCTGCTGGCGCTGGCGGTCTATGGCCTGGCCACCGTGCTGTGGGTGCACACCCTGCGCAGCGTGCCCCTGCGCATCGCCTACCCCTTCGTGGCCCTGGCCTATGTGGTGGTGCCGCTGCTGGGCTGGATGTGGCTGCACGAGCCCATCGCCGCCCGCACCCTGGTGGGGGCGGCCATCATCCTGCTCGGCGTCTGGGTTTCGGTGGCCTGACCGGGCGGCCCGGCCTCAGTCGGGCAGGTCCAGGTGGATCGGTCGGCGCGGCACATTGGCCACATCGAAGGCCACGAAGGCCAGCAGCAACTGCAGGCCCAGCAGCGTCGGCAGCGCCGCCAGCATCACCGTGCCGGTGGGGGTGAGCACACCGGTCTGCAGCGCGTGGCTCCACTGCAGCGCCCCGAACACCACCCCGAAGCCCAGCAGCGCCAGCCCCGCCACCAGCTCCAGCGAAGCCACCGTCATGTCGCGCAGAAAGTAGCTGTAAAACAGCCGCTTGCCCAGGTTGCGCAGGTGCTTCCAGGCAAACTCGCCCAGCACCCGGCCCACCCGCAGGCTGCTGGTCTCGTCGCCGTAGCGGGCGCTCATGGGGATGTCCACCACCACCGCCCGCAGCGTGTTCAGCCGGAACAGCAGGTCGGACTCGAAGAAATAGCGGGCGCTCACCTCGTCGCGCTGCACCAGCCGGGCCACCCTGGCGTGGATCGCCGTGTAGCCGTTGGTCGGGTCGAACAGGTGCCAGTACCCGGTGGACAGCTTGGCCATAAACGACAGCCCAGCATTGCCCATCAGCCGCAGCGCGGGCATGCGCCGGATGTGCCGCAGGTCGTAGAACCGGTTGCCCTTGGTGTAGTCGGCCTGCCCGCGCACGATGGGCTGCACGAAGCGCCGGATCAGTGCCGGGTCCATCTGCCCGTCGCCGTCGAGCTTGACCACCACCTCGGCCCCGTCGGCCAGGGCCGCCGCGTAGCCCGTCATCACCGCCGCCCCGACGCCCTGGTTATGCCCGTGCCGCAGCACCCGCACCCGGGGGTCGCGCACCTGCTGCTCGATCCAGTCGCCACTGCCCTCGGGGCAGGCATCGTCCACCGCGTAGATGTGCGTCACCTCCGGGCCGATGCCGGCCAGCACCGCCAGCACCTGGGCACGCACCCGGTAGCACGGAATCACGACGGCAATCGGCGGCTTCATGGCGCGGCCATTCTAGGGGCCGGTCCGCGGCGCCCCGGTGCCACAATGCCGCCATGCGCGCCGCCCCCGCCGACGACCCCGCCATCGAGGGCCTGCGCGGCCTCGCCGCCCTGCTGGTGCTGGCCACCCACTACAGCCGCTTCCTCACCCCCGAGCCTGGCCTGTGGGGCTATGCCAGCACCGGCGTGGACCTGTTCTTCGTGCTCAGCGGATACGTCTTCGCGCCCTACCTGCTGGGTCGCCCCCTGCCGCTGCGCGCCCACCTGGTGCGCCGCGCATTCCGCCTCTACCCGCTCTACCTGGTGGCGCTGCTCACCTACGCCCTGCTGCTGCCCGAGCCCGCCCGCTGGCAGCACTTCGGGGTGCACCTGCTCATGGCCCACACCCTGCAGTCCACGGCCATCGCCTTCCACTACAACCCCGCCTTCTGGAGCCTGCCGCCCGAGGTCGAGTTCTACCTCGCCCTGCCGCTGCTGGCCTGGCTGGCGCGCCGCCGCCCGGGCCCGGCGCTGCTGCCGGCGGCCCTGCTGCTGCATCTGCTGCTGGTCCTGGCGGCCGCGCCCGGTGACCCGCCCGACAGCCCCCGCGTCATCGCCAGCGTGCACCTGCCCGGCCTGCTGGTCGAATTTCTGCTCGGCGCGGCGGCCGCCGCGCTGGCCGGCCGCTGGCCAGGCCGCCCGCGCGGCCGGCTGCTGCTGGCCGCCGCTGCGGTGCTCGGCCTGGGCCTGTGGGTGTTCCAGCGCCATGTGCTGGGGGCGGCGCCGGGCACCGTGCCGCCCTGGGCCGGCGGCAACATCGGCCTGCTGGCCGCTGCCGCCTACGCCCTGCTGGTGGCGGCCCTGGCCGGGGCGGGGCATGGAGTGGGGCATGGAGTGGGG
>VERU01000323.1 GCA_018882485.1 Rhodoferax sp.
GATGCTCTTGTGGCAGTTGCGGTCCACCACCACCACGTCGCCCGGCGCCACCGTGTGGTGCCAGACCATCTTGTTGCTGGTGCTGGTGCCGTTGGTGACAAAGAAACAGTGGTCCGCATTGAAGATGCGGGCCGCGTTGCGCTCCGAGGCGGCCACCGGGCCGGTATGGTCCAGCAACTGACCCAGTTCCTCGACCGCGTTGCACACGTCGGCGCGCAGCATGTTCTCGCCATAGAACTGGTGGTACATCTGACCGACCGGGCTCTTCAAAAAGGCCACGCCACCCGAATGCCCGGGGCAGTGCCAGGAGTACGACCCGTCCTCCGCGTAATCCAGCAGAGCCTTGAAGAATGGCGGCTGCACCCCCTCGAGGTAGCTTTTGGCTTCCCGGATGATGTGTCGGGCCACGAACTCCGGGGTGTCCTCGAACATGTGGATGAACCCGTGCAGCTCGCGCAGGATGTCGTTGGGAATGTGCTGCGAGGTCTTGGTTTCACCGTAGACGTAGATCGGCACATCCAGATTCTTGCGCCGCACCTCCTCGATGAAGTGGCGCAGGTTCAGCACCGCCGGGTCCAGATCCGGCCCCGGCGTGAACTCCTCGTCATCAATGGACAGGATGAAGGTGCTGGCCCGGCTCTGCTGCTGGGCAAACTGGCTCAGATCGCCATAGCTGGTGGCACCCAGCACCTCGAAGCCTTCGGCCTCCAGCGCCTGCGCCAGTGCGCGTATGCCCAGACCGGAGGTGTTCTCCGAACGGAAATCCTCGTCGATGATGACGATGGGGAAACGAAACTTCATGCGCGACTCCAGGGCCAGGCCTCTCGGGACAACAAGGCGCGAAGTGTAAGGACATCCGGTGACCCCCCGATGGCCCCCCGCTGATTTGTCGCAGAATCAAAGCTTTCGAATACCAGGAGGGGGTGGAGCCGTGTCGCAAGCAAGCCTGTGGTGGGTACTGGCAGGCGCCCTGGTGGCCCTGGAGCTGGTCTCGGGCACCTTTTACCTGCTGATGCTCGCCATCGGGGTCAGCGCCGCGGCATTGGCCTCGCACCTCGGCGCGCCCCTGGCCACCCAGCTGGCCAGTGCCGCCTTGATCGGGGGCGCAGCGGTCTGGTTGTGGCGCTTGCGGCAGCAGCGGCGCCCCGCCGCGGCCCCGGCCGCGTCCAACCCCGATCTCAACCAGGACCTCGGTGCCATGGTCCATGTGCAAGCCTGGGACCCCGATGGACAGACCCAGGTGCGCCATCGGGGCGCGAACTGGCAGGCCCGTCTGGCACCCGGATCGGAACCGCGTGCGGGGCGTTGTCGGGTGGTCGCCGTCAGCGGCAACCAGCTGGTGCTGCAACCCGCCTGACCCCCTGCCCGACCCCGAGCTTTCCTTCCAAACATTCTCTGGAAAACACCATGGAAATTGCCATCACCCTGCTGGTCATCGCCGTACTGTTCATCACCCGCTCGGTCAAGGTGGTGCCACAGCAGCACGCCTGGGTCGTCGAGCGGCTGGGCAAATACGCCGGCACCCTGGCTCCGGGCTTGAACTTCATCGTTCCCTTCATCGACAAGGTCGCCTACAAGCATGTCCTCAAGGAAATCCCGCTGGACATCCCCAGCCAGGTCTGCATCACGCGGGACAACACCCAGCTGCAGGTCGATGGCATCCTGTACTTTCAGGTGACGGACGCCATGCGGGCCAGCTACGGCTCCAGCAGCTATCTGATGGCCATCTCCCAGCTGGCGCAGACCACGCTGCGTTCCGTGATCGGCAAGCTGGAGCTGGACAAGACGTTCGAGGAGCGCGACATCATCAATGCCCAGGTGGTGCAGGCCATCGACGAGGCCGCCCTGAACTGGGGGGTGAAGGTCCTGCGGTACGAAATCAAGGACCTCACGCCGCCCAAGGAAATCCTGCAGGCCATGCAGCAACAGATCACCGCCGAGCGGGAGAAGCGGGCGCTGATCGCGGCTTCGGAAGGCCGGCGCCAGGAGCAGATCAATATCGCGACGGGCGAGCGAGAGGCTTTCATCGCCCGCTCGGAGGGTGAAAAGCAGGCGGCCATCAACCGTGCCCAGGGGGAAGCGCGCGCCATCACCGAGGTGGCCGAGGCCAGCGCACAGGCCATCGAGCGCATGGCAGCGGCCATCCGCGCCCAGGGCGGTACCGAAGCCGTGCAGCTCAAGGTCGCCGAAAAGGCGGTGGAAGCCTATGCCCGCGTGGCCGCGGACGCCAACACCACGCTGGTGGTGCCGGGGAACATGAGCGAGGTGTCGGCGCTGATTGCGTCGGCCATGAAGATGCTGCAGTCGCAGCGCTGATCAGAACTCGATCGGGGGCGGACGGCTGCGGAACACCTGAAGCCAGGGACCGATCTGCTCCTTGGGCATGGGGCGCCCGAAGAAATAGCCCTGGGCGTAGGTGCAGCCCATCCTGGCCAGTTCGGATGCCGTGCGCGCATCCTCGATGCCTTCCGCCACGGTTGACATGCCCAGCTGCGTGGCCAGCTCCAACGCCGATTTCACGATCTGCATGGCCCGTTCCGAGGTGTGCATCTGCTGCACAAACACCTTGTCGATCTTGATGCAGGTGAAGGGCAGACTCCGCAGGTAATCCAGGCCGGCGTAACCCGTCCCGAAATCATCGAGCGCCACGCCAAAGCCCATGCGCCGGAGCGTGTCCAATGAGGCCGACACCACGTCCACGCTGTGGATGATCTCGGTCTCGGTCAACTCGACGTGCAACTCGGGCGTGGGAATACCGGCCTGCTCCAGCTGCCGGGCGATGGCCGCTGGCACCTCGCTGCGGCCCAACTCGGGAGCCGACAGATTCACGCTCACAAAGGGTGGCAGGTCACCGTCCGCCACACAATGGACCTTGAGCTCGGGCCAATCCCGGATCGCCCGCTGCAACACCCAGCGACCCGTGCGATGGATGAGCCCGGTCTTTTCGGCCAGGGGCACGAACTCCATCGGGCTGACGGCGCCCAGCCGGGGGTGGTGCCAGCGCACCAGCGCCTCGAAGCCGACCAGCGACATGTCGCGGAACGCCAGCAAGGGCTGGTAACAGAGTTCCAGCTGCTGGTCATCGATGGCATGAGACAGGTCTCGCGCCAGCGACAGCGTGCGCACCGCTGCAGCCTGCAAGGCCACATCGTCCAGCAGCGCCGATCCGCCGGATCCGTCCGACAACACGGCACGACGGGCCGGCACGACCCCGAATGGATTGCGGAACCGGGCCAGCAGGATGCGCAGCAGGTACTGCACCACCGGATCGGCCCGGACCAGCAGGGACTCGACGTGGTCGCGCTCGATGCGCACCAGGCTGCTGGCCTCCATGGCCCGCACCGTTGCCGTGCGGGGCATGCGGTCGAGCAGCGCCACCTCACCGAACATGCTGCCTTCGGACAGGACTGCCACCAGGCGTTCGCCGGCGCCATCGTCGCGCAGCACCTCGACGCAACCCTCTTCGATCACGTAGGCGCAATGACCCGGGTCGCCGGTCCGGCAGATGACCTGTCCGGCGGCAAAGCGTTCTCGAGGCAGCGACTCCGAAGACAGCACGTTCATGGAAAAAACCGGCGCGACAGGCGCAGGCAGACCACACTATACCGGAGCGATCTCCCCAGGGTGCAAGGCCCCGGGGGCGAACCAACCGGCTCAGAAAACCGCATGATCCCCCCGTTCGGCCCACGCCCTGCCCTGCAGCAGGTCCGCGTAATGGCCCTGCAGCGTCTGGCGCCCCGCCGTGGGCGTCGCCTCACTGGAGTACCTCCCCGCCGCCGCATCCCATACCAGCATGGACTCGGTGGCGTAGTAGCGCCCGATCCGGGCCAGTTCTGCCTTGGCGGCCCAACGGGAGCCCATCCGGCCAAGCAGGTCCAGGAACACGATGATCCCGTCCAGCAGGACCAGCGGCACCCGTCGCACCGGCACAGGCCGGCCCAGCAGTTCTTCCAGCAG
>VERU01000324.1 GCA_018882485.1 Rhodoferax sp.
TCCTTGTACACATCTTCGGGCGGCGCCGCCGCCGCCAACTTCTTTGCCAGCAAAGGAATTCACGTTGTCCTCGGACCCGTCGGAGGGCCAGAGGTCACAGGTTTCAGGCCGATAGGGCTGCGCGACAAACTGGTCAGCTTCAACATGACATACGCGAAGGACGCGATCGGCACGGAATACCCGTATGCCTTTCACCAGTTGCAGGCACCGCCAACCTGGGGCCCCATCTTGATCAAACTTGCAAAGGACAGGTTCAAGATGACCTCAGTCATGCTGCTGGGTCCCAATGACCAAGGCGGAACCGACGGGACAAAGGCACTGGCCGCGCTCTACAAAGAGGCTGGTGTCGGTACCGCTGAGGAGTATTACCAGCGCGGAACCATCAACTTTGCTCCGCTCGCTACGCGAATCATGAATGCCAATCCAAGTGGTGTTGAGCTTTCGACCATGCCCCCTGCTGATCAATCCATCCTGATCAGACAACTCAAGGAGGCCGGCTATGGCGGCGTCATCGGCTCCCTCGGTGGGGGCGGTGAGAAGGCCCTTACCGATGGTGCAGGCGGCGCAGAGAAGCTTGGCAATGCCTATTGGCTCAACATCGTCGCTTTGGAGAGCCCCAATATGCCCCAACTGCAAAGAGACTTCAAACGTGTGATGAACGCAGACGCCCCGACCTTCCCTCACTTCTTCGTCGCCCAGACTTCAGCCGAACAGATTCTGAAGGCGATCAGTGCCGCTGGTACGGACAAGGATGGCGAGAAAGTTGCCGCTGCCTTGCGCAAGATAACACCTGAATCCCGATACTTCGGCAAAGGCGGTTGGCGCGGCAAGACGCAGTACGGCATCAATCAGGAGTTGGCATTTCCCGTGGGATTGGGCATCTATCAGAATGGAAAGCGTGTCGGCGTCGAGACCGTCCAAATTCCGTCCGAGTGATCCTGCGCGAGGGCGCTCGTTCGCGCGACAACGCGCGAATTGAAGCACCTCGCTGGAGCGAGCCCAGTCGTAGGCACAGGGCTCGCCCAGCCAACCAAACCCTCGGCGCGAAGGCAGCTTGAGTTTCAGGCACGGTCTTGGCGCAATGGTTTCGGTAACAAACAGCTCACTTGGATAGAGGTGGCTTCTGGTATGGACGGCATTATTTCCTCGGGTCTGATCGGTCTGAGCCTGGGCACCCAATATGCTCTGATCAGCATCGGCTTCACGCTGATCTTCGGGATCATGGGCGTGGTGAATTTTGCGCACGGAGGCTTCTACATCCTGGGTGGTTATTTCGCCTACAGCTTGTCGCATTCGCTGGGGCTGCCGTACGTCGTTGCCGTCCTGTTGGCGATGGTGGGCACCGGCGTGCTGGGCTATGTCGTCGAGGCGCTGTTGGTGGAGCGGTACGTCGCTGACCACCTGGCCACGATGCTGATCACACTGGGGTTCTACCAGGTGCTCACAACCGGCATCACCTTGGTCTACGGTGCGGAGCCGGCTGACTTCCGGTTCCCGGTCTCCGGCACATTGCGGGGTCCCCACTTCTATATCCCTTACGCGAACCTTATCGTCTTCATTGTCTGTGCCATAGCCATCGCCGCCACCTATCACCTTGTGTTTCGCACGCGCTACGGTATCGCCCTGCGCGCCATGGCCGACGATGGGCAGGTCGCGCGTGCCCAAGGCATACAGCCGGCTCGCATGTTTCCCATGGCCTTTGCGATTGCAACCGCACTGGCGGGCTTGACCGGTGCCCTGGTCACTCCCATTCTGGCCCTCGAACCGCATGGTGGCGAAGCGGTGCTGACCAAGGCATTCATCGTCGTCATTCTGGGGGGCCTTGGCAGCATCACTGGCGCCATGATTTCGGCCTTCATTGTGGGCATGGTGGAGGCCTACGCCAGCGTCTACCTGGGGGGTTCCAAAGGCGCACTCGCACTTTTTGTGCTCGTGGTGGTGATTCTTTTGGTGCGGCCGCAGGGCTTGTTCGGCACCGTTGCGCGAAAGGCCTGAAGCAGCATGACCCCCAATCGCCATCGCGACTTCAAGCTTGACTGCTGGAGCTTTGCCCTGTTGATGCCACTCTTGCTCATTCCGTTGCTAAGCAAGAACCCGCTGCTCAACTCGCTGACTTACCAGTCGGCCATTGGCATCAGTGCGGCCATGGGTGTGTATGTCATGCTGCGCATGGGGCTGTTGTCATTCACCGTGCCAGCGTTCATGGCGATTGGCGGGTATGCGGCGGCGATGCTGGCCAAGGCCGGCCTCACCGAGATCATCCTGCTCGTCGCGATCTCGTTTGTAGCCCCTGCCATAGCGGCTCTGCCGCTGGGTGCGCTGGTGCTGCGCCTGAAGGGCATCTACTTCATTTTCGTCACTTTCATATTCAATGAGATCCTCCAGCTGATCCTGTTCGAAACGCCCACGCTGACAGGAGGTTCGGACGGTATCTCCGGCGTGCCGTCGGCGACCTTGCTTGGCACCAGCCTCGGAACGCCGACCTACCAGGTGCTGGTGACTGTGGGTGTGTGCCTCGTGGCAACACTGCTGGCCCTGGCCGTCACCCAGAAATTCCGTCCGGAATTTACGGCGATTGAGGAGAACGAGACTCTGGCGGAGAGTCTCGGCGTTGCCGTATGGAAATACCGCACCATTGGCTACGTGGCATCGGCCGGTGTCTCAGGAATCGCAGGGTTCGCTCTGGTCAACATGCTGGCGACAGCGCACCCCAGTTCGTTCGCGTCCTGGTCGGTGAACAGCTACATTGCCTATGTGTTCGTTGGCGGACGCAATACCATGCTCGGCGTCGTGGTGGGCAGTTTGTTGCTTGTCGTGATGACCAACATATTCAGCGGCTATGCCCAATTCTCCGCAGGGCTGTTCGGCATCCTGCTGTTGGTGGTCATGATGGGTGCCCCAGGGGGCATTGTCGGCACGCTGGTGGGGCTGTTCGACGCTCGCAAGGAACGTCGCCGCGCCGCGATGGACGCGCGAGGAAGTGTTTGACATGGGTGCGCAGAAGAGCTTCTCTGGAAGTCAGGGTCTCGCACTGAGCGTAGAGGGCGCCAGCAAGCAGTTCGGTGGCCTGCGAGTTTTCCAGAACATTTCGTTCGAGTTGCCACAGGGGGAAGTAGTCGGTGTGATCGGACCCAATGGTGCTGGCAAGACCACGCTTATCAACGTCATGTGTGGCATGTTGTCGCCCTCCTCGGGCCGCATCCGGGTGGGAGACCGCGATATCACAGGGCTGCCCTTTCACGCCGTGAGCCGCCTGGGAATTGCGCGCAGCTTCCAGCAGACCAATACTTTCCGTAGCGTGACAGTGGAAGAAAACATGTTTCGCGCCTTGCGCTTTGGCGGAGCTGCGCGCGGGCCCGATCTGGGTGTGGGCGCGCTGCTGGAAGAATTCGGACTGGCTCGCCATCTGCATGAACCCAGCGAGAAGCTGCCGTACGGCCTGCAGAAGATGCTTGGCCTGATCATGGTGCTGGCTGCGCGACCGCGCTTCTTGCTGCTTGATGAGCCCGCGGCCGGCCTTGAGCGGCGCGAACGAACACAGGTAGATCGCTTTGTCGAGCATGCGCGCAAGGCGCTGGGTTGCGGCATCCTCATCGTGGAACATGACATGGACCTGGTCCGGCGCATCTGTCCCCATGCATTGGTGCTTGAAGCGGGGCGCCTGCTGGCGGAGGGCCCCCCATCGGAAGTGTTGTCGCGCCAGGACGTCATTGATGCGTACCTGGGCACCAGCGAGGAATAACTGTGCTCCAGATTGAAAACCTGAGCGTTCGCTACGGTGGCATCGTGGCACTTCAGAACGTTTCCATTGAAGTCAGTCAGGGCGAGTCGGTGTTGCTGGTGGGGTCCAACGGCGCCGGCAAGTCCAGCCTGATCAATTCGGTGATCGGTCTCGTGCCCACTGTTGGCGGACGCATCGTTCTGGAGGGGCGCGATCTCTCCGGTGTGCCGGCGCC
>VERU01000325.1 GCA_018882485.1 Rhodoferax sp.
GCTCCAGACCCAGCAGGCTGCGCGCCGGATCGTCCCAGCTCGGGCACTGGGCGGGGTTCACCATCGACGAGCCCAGGGCGTTGCCACGGGTGCACACCTGAGGATGCCGGTACTGGCGCGCATCCAGCAGATACAGGTCCAGCAGGCGGCCGAACTGCACGCGCCGGTGGATGCGCAGGGAGCGCCCCGGGGCCTCGCCGGCCGCCACCGGCTGCAGCACCGACGCCCGCACCGGCATGTGCTCGTACCAGGCCTGGTAGGCGGCCGCGCGGCGCGCCAGGAACGCCCCGGGCGGGGCAGGATCGGCCGACCCGCTGTTGCCCGGCTGCTCGCCGGCGTAGTCGTTCTGCACCTCGTGGTCGTCCCAGGTCACCCACCAGGGGCAGGCGGCGTGCATGGCCTGCAGGTCGGCGTCGCCCTTGTACTGGGCGTAGCGGCGCCGGTAGTCGTCCAGCGTCAGCACCCAGCCGCCGTCGGGCACCCGGATGCGGCTGCCGCGCGCCGGATATTCATACAGGTAGTCACCCAGGAAGACCACCCCCTGCGGATCGTCCTGGCGCATGTGCCGCCAGGCCGTGAAGTGGCCATCCTCCCATTTCTGGCAGGAGGCATAGGCCAGCCGCACCCGGCCGGGCAGATCCTGCGGCGCGGGCACGGTCTGGGTGCGCCCGACGGGACTGACGGCATCGCCGGCCATGAACCGGTACCAGTAGGTGCGGGCCGGCTCCAGACCCCGCACCTCCACATGCACCGCGTGCGCCAGATCCGGGTGGGCGATGGCCTGGCCCCGGGCCGCCAGCCGGGCAAACCCTTCGTCATGGGCGAGCTCCCAGCGCAGCGTCAGCGGCTGCGTCCCCAGCGCTGCCGCCGGCTGGCCGGGCCGGTGCAGCCGCGTCCAGAGCACCACGGAATCGGGACCGGCATCGCCGCTGGCCACACCCAGGCTGAACGGGTCGTCGGCCAGCCGGGGCTGGCTCCAGCTGCCCCGCGGCAACCACAGGGTGCTGGCGCAGGCGCCCGCCAGTTGCAGCCAGCGCCGGCGCGATCCGTTCATCGCTCCGGGTCTCCGCGACCCAGCAGGCGATCGGCATAGGCCCGCCAGTCAGCGCCCGGCCCGATGCCCTCGAACCGGCCAGCGCAACGGTGCGCCGCCACCTCGTCCTGCCTGCCGGCGGTGGCCGAGGCCATCCAGGGCTGGAAACCAGCCTCCTCCACGGTGCGGGCCGCCTCGCGCATCTCCTCGGCGCGACGCTTGCCATGCTGCACCACGCGGCTGAAAAAATAGGCGCCCTGCTTCTCCCAGTCGATGGCGGGGAAGGTTTCGGCCAGCGTGGGCAGCATGTGGTCCTCCACGCCGTAGTGCCGCGCCGTGGTGTAGCTCTCGATCACCAGCGCCTCCAGGCCCTTGATCATCACGCTGCGGCACATCTTGATGGCCGACGCCACGCCGATGGTCTCGGCCACCGGTGTGGCGTCCATGCCCAGCGCCCGCAGCCGGACGGCCAGGGCCACCGCCAGGGGCCCGCCGAGCAGCATGGGCACACGAAGGCCATAAGGCGGCACCGAGGTCATCACGCCGGCCTCCACGTAGTGCGCGCCGACAGCCTCGACGGCCTGCGCCGCCTGCTGCTTGGTGCCGGGCGAGGCCGAGTTGAGGTCCAGCAGCACCGTGCCCGGCCGCAGGCTGGGCGTCAGCTGGCGGGCCACCTCCAGGGTGTTGGAGGCGGTGACCGCCGAGATCACCAGGTCCGAGCCGGCGCATAGTGACACCGGGCCGTCGCAGGGCTCAACCCCTTCGGCCTGAGCCTGCGCCCGCTCCGAGGCGCCGCGGTCGGGTTCGGCAAACTTGAGGTCCCAGGCCACCACCGGCAATCCCTGCGCACGCAGACCGGCCGCAAAAATTCGCCCGACCTCGCCATAGCCCACCAGCCCCACCCGGGCCCAGGGATCGCGGATCACCGGGACAGGATCTGGATCTTGGTTCATGCCCGCTCCTGAACGCAAAGTGGATGTGACACCCCGAGCCGGGCCCCGCCTGCAGGGGCGTCAGCGCGCCGAATCCGACGCTGCATCGTGGCGTGCCCGGCGTTCAGCCACGAACTCGAAACCGTGGCGCAAGGCCTCGGCCAGATTGTGCTCGATGGCCCGACGCTCCTGCTCCGTCAGATAGAACAGGAGATCCACGTCGTGACGCACATAGCGCGCCGGCAGACGGTTCAGCGCGATGCAGGCCACGTCGGCCAGCATGTCCATGGTGAACGCCGGGTAACGGGACGACAGCCGCACCACATCCTCGAAAACCAGCCGCTCGTAATAGTTGTGCACCTGCTCGAAACCATTGGACATCCAGCGCTCCAGACCGGCTGCAGGGCCGGGTCGACGACCCCAGCTCCAGCACCACAGGAAATCTTACAAGAAACGACGGTGCGCTCCGCCAGCACAGCGGACACGCAGCTATGAAAGCGGTAGCAGCCGGCAATCTGCGATATAGTTTCGCCGAACACAACAGGGTGTCCCGACCGGAGGCAATGGACCGGCAGGCACACTGGCTCACCGCCCGGCAGCGACACAGGAGATAGTTTTTCATGAGTTCCAAAGACAACGCGGCGATGGGTCAGTTGCTGGGCCTGCTGGAGTCCCGATACGCCCTGCGCGTGCTCTGGGCGCTGCGCGACGGGCGGCCGCAGACATTCCGGCTGCTGCAGGACAGCGTGGGCGGCATCACCCCCAACACCCTGAACACCCGCATCAAGGAACTGCGTGAGTCCGGCCTGCTGGACCACGGCAGCCAGGGCTATCTGCTGACCGCAGCCGGGCTGGATCTGGCCCGGCGTCTGGGCGATCTGCCGGCTTTCGCCAGCAAATGGGCCGGCGCCAGGGCGCGCAAGGCGGTCTGATCCTTCGGGCGCCGCCCCTGCGGCGGCCACCCTCGCTTTTTTCAGGTTTTTTGGGCTACAGGCCCCGTGGATACTTGATTATTCGCTCTCTTTTTCGTAGCAACCAGGATTTCTCATGACCCAGACCACCGCCTCCGGACTGCAATACACCGACACCGTGATCGGGACCGGCGAGCAGGCCGCCCACGGCCAGCGCGTCAGCGTGCACTACACCGGCTGGCTGGTCCAGGACGGCGTGCAGGGCGCCAAGTTCGACTCCAGCCGCGACCGCAATGACCCCTTTGCTTTCGCCTTGGGCGCCGGCATGGTGATCCGCGGTTGGGATGAGGGTGTGGCCGGCATGAAGGTGGGCGGTCAGCGCACCCTGATCATCCCGCCGTCGCTGGGTTATGGCGCCCGCGGCGCGGGTGGCGTGATCCCGCCCAACGCCACCTTGAAGTTTGACGTCGAGCTGCTGGGCATCGAATAAGCCCTGCTCCCGGCGGCGCCCTGGGGGCCCGCCCATGTCTTTGGGGATCGCCAGGCCCGCAACGACCGCCCCTTGAAATGCCAGGATGCGCCCTTATTTCAAGGGGCAAATACGTTTATTGCTGTTTTTTAAAGCAAGTCATGACCGAAAACACCCCTTCCCAAGACACCGCCGAGGCTGCTGCGACGGCGGCCAACCCCGAGGCGGCGCCCAAAGAGACCGCCAAAGAGACACAGATCGACCTCGCGGCCCAACTGGCCGAATTGCAGGCCAAGAATGCCGAGCTGGCCGACCTCTATCTGCGCGCCCAGGCGGATGTGCAAAACGCCCGTCGCCGTGCCGATGACGAGATTGCCAAGACGCGCAAATTCGCGGTCGAGGGCTTTGCCGAGGGCCTGTTGCCGGTGATTGACAGCCTTGAGGCCGGTCTGGCCATCCCCAATGCCACCATCGAGCAGATCCGCGAAGGCTCCGAAGCCACACTGCGCCAACTCAAGAGCGCGCTCGAGCGCCACAAGGTCCTCGAAGTGAACCCTGCCGCAGGCACCAAGTTCGACCCGACCCAGCACCAGGCCATCAGCATGG
>VERU01000326.1 GCA_018882485.1 Rhodoferax sp.
GGCATACAGAAAAGCCAGCGCCGCCATGGCCCAGCCGTAGTGCACGCCACGGCGGGCCAGAGCCCCGGCAAAACGGGTTCGGGCGTCTGGCAGCTTCACGACGCGTTGCGCCCGGGTGCGGACAGCAGGACCATCGCCCGGTGGATGCCCGTAAACGACTGGAACATCAAGCCCCCGAAGGAATCAGGAATTCCTGGCTGATGTGCTGGCCGATGTCATTGACGCGGTCCAGGAACTGCGTCAGGTAGGCGTGCAGGCCGGTAGCCAGGATTTCGTCGATGCGACCGTATTGCAGCTCGGCCCGCAGCTTGCCGGCGCGCCGCTGGGTTTCGCCGCCGCCCTCCTTGCCCACCAGCGCCAGGTTGTTGACCACCTCGTTCATGCTGGCGTGCAGCGAGCGGGGCATGTCGGGGCGCAGTATCAGCAGTTCGGCCACCCGCTCGGGGCGGATCACGTCGCGGTAGACCTTGCGGTACACCTCGAAGCCCGAGACGCTGCGCAGGATGGCGCTCCAGTGGTAGAAGTCGTACTCCTGATCCTTCTCGCTGGCGGCCCCGAAAAAGTCGCTCTGCACGGCGTGGAACTTCACATCGAGCAGACGGGCGGTGTTGTCGGCCCGCTCCAGGAAGGTGCCCAGACGCATGAAGTACAGGGCCTCGTCCATCAGCATGGTGCCCACCGTCACGCCGCGAGAGAGGTGCGAGCGGAACTTGACCCACTCGAAGAACTGCCCGGGATCGCGCTCGAAGTCGCCGTTCTTGACCATTCGCCGCACTTCCAGCCAGGTCTGGTTGTGGGTCTCCCACAGCTCGGTGGTCAGGGTTCCGCGCACCGCCCGGGCGTTTTCGCGGGCCGCGCTGAGGCAGGACATGATGGACGAGGGGTTGCTTTCGTCCTTGACCATGAAGTCCATCACCCGCGACGGGGTGACGTCGCCGTAGCGGGCCTGGTAGGCCGGCAGCAGTTCGCTGATGCTCAACAGGCCCTGCCAGCCCAGCTGGGCCACGGCCTCGGACTGTGGCAGCAGCGACGTCTGGTAGTTGACATCGATCATGCGGGCGGTGTTCTCGGCGCGCTCCATGTAGCGCGACATCCAGAACAGGTGGTCGGCGGTGCGGGACAGCATGGTCAGACCTCCAGGATCCAGGTGTCCTTGGTGCCCCCGCCTTGCGACGAGTTCACCACCAGGGAGCCCTCCTTCAGCGCCACGCGGGTCAGGCCGCCGGGCACCATCTGCACCGTCTTGCCCGAGAGCACATAGGGCCTCAGGTCGATGTGGCGCGGCGCGATGCCGCTGTTGACATAGGTCGGGCAGGTGGACAGGCTCAGGGTAGGCTGGGCGATGTAGCCATCGGGCCGGGCCACCAGCGCCTGGCGGAAGGCCTCGATCTCGGCGCGCGTGGCCGCAGGGCCCACCAGCATGCCGTAGCCGCCCGCGCCATGCACCTCCTTGACGACGAGTTCGGCCAGGTGATCCAGCGTGTAGGCCAGGTCCTCGGGCTTGCGGCACTGGTAGGTGGGCACATTGTTCAGGATGGGCTTTTCGCCCAGGTAGAACTCGATCATGGCCGGCACATAGGGGTAGATGGACTTGTCGTCGGCCACGCCAGTGCCCACGGCATTGCACAGCGTCACGTGGCCGGCGCGGTAGACATCGAGCAGCCCCGCGCAGCCCAGGGTGGAGTCGGGGCGGAAGGCCAGAGGATCGAGAAAGTCGTCGTCCACCCGGCGGTAGATCACGTCCACCCGGCGCGGGCCGCGGGTGGTGCGCATGTACAGAAAGCGGTCGCGCACGAACAGATCCTGACCCTCCACCAGTTCCACCCCCATCTGCTGCGCCAGAAAGGCGTGCTCGAAGTAGGCGCTGTTGTACATGCCCGGGGTGAGCACCACCACGGTGGGCTCCGCGGTGGTGGCCGGGCTGCTCTCGCGCAGCGTTTCCAGCAGCAGGTCGGGGTAATGGGCCACCGGCGCGACCCGGTGCGCACTGAACAGGTCGGGAAACAGGCGCATCATCATCTTGCGGTTTTCCAGCATGTAGCTCACGCCGCTGGGCACCCGCAGGTTGTCCTCGAGCACGTAGTACTCGCCCTCGCCGGCCGCATTGGGCGCGCGCACGATGTCGATGCCCGAAATGTGCGAATAGATGCGGTTGGGCAGGTCCACACCCATCATTTCGGGACGGAACTGGGCGTTGCGCTCCACCTGCTCGCGCGGCACCACCCCAGCCTTGAGGATCTCCTGCCCGTGGTAGACGTCGTGCAGGAACAGGTTGAGGGCCGTCACCCGCTGCACCAGACCCCGCTCCATCTGCGCCCATTCCTGCGCCGGAATGATGCGTGGAATGAGGTCGAAGGGGATCAGCCGCTCGGTGCCGGCACCGTCCTCGTCCTTTTCGCCGTAGACGGCAAAGGTGATCCCCACCCGCCGGAAGATCATTTCGGCCTCTTCGCGCCGCTTGACCATCATGTCACCGGGCTGGCGGGCCAGCCAGTCGTCGTACAGGCGATAGTGGTCCCGGATTTGCGCGCCCTGGCTGAAAAACGCATAGGGCAGCCGGGTGTGCATCTCGTCGAATTGCTGCATGAAGGACTTCTCCTGCCCCACAGCTTAGCAAGGTTTGCGCCAGGGGCAAGAACAGCGCCCGCGCAGAGGCCCGCCGCCCCGGTAGGCGTCAGTCCGGGCGATGGCGCCAGTAGCGCGGTTCCTGCTCGCGCTGGCAATGCACCCGATCGGGGGCCTGCGACCGCCACCGGATCGCACCACAATGGGGCGAATCCACCACCCGCACACCCCGGTCCGCATAGCGCGACACCACCAGCGGGGCCGGATGGCCAAACCGGTTTCGATAGCCTGCCTGCACCAGCGCGATGCGGGGCTGAACCGCATCCAGCCAGGGCTCGCTGCTGGACGTCTTGCTGCCGTGGTGGGGCACCACCAGCAGATCGGCGCGCAATGGAGCGCCACGCGCCAGCAGCGCGGCCTCCTGCGCCTGTTCGATATCCCCCGGCAGCAGCGCCGCGGTGCGCGCGTTGGCGATGCGCAGGGTGCAACTCAGCGCATTGGGACGCGTGGTGGCCGCATCCGATGCCGGGGCCGGGGCCGGGGCCGGAGGGTGCAGCACTTCGAAATCCACACCGTCCCACGTCCAGCGCTGACCGGCCTCGCAGGGCTCGGCCTGGCGCAGGCTGGCCAGGTCGACACGGTCCTGAAAGGTCGAAAGCAGACGCGCCTGCGGCTGCTGCGCCAGCACCGCAGCGGCCCCGCCCACGTGGTCGGTATCGCGGTGGCTGAGCACCAGCCGGTCGAGCCGCACATCGAGCGCGCGCAGCAGGGGCACCAGCACCCGATGACCCGCGTCGCTCTCGCGGCTGTAGCGGGGTCCCGCGTCGTACAGCAGCGCATGATGGGCGGTCCGCACCAGCACGGCATTGCCCTGCCCGATGTCGGCCGCCAGCAGTTCGAATTCGCCCGGCAGCGGGCGCGCCGGCTGCCACAGCAGCACCGGCAGCATCAGGGGCAGCCCGCACAGGCGCAAGGTCGGCGGCAGGCGCAGCACCAGCAGCAAGCCGCCCAGCATGCCGGCCACGCCAGCCCACCACGGGGCCTGGGCCGTGGACCAGACTGCCCAGGGCAGGACCGCCAGCGCCTGCAGGACCTGGGTCATGCCCTGCACGGCCAGGGCCGCAAGGCTCCACAAGGGCGGCCACAGCACGCCCAGCATGGCCAGCGGCGTGACGAGCAGCGTCACCCAGGGTATGGCCAGCGCGTTGGCCACCAGTCCCACCAGCGAAACCTGACCGAACAGCAACAGCGTCAGCGGCGTGAGGGCCAGGGTGATGACCCACTGTTCGCGCAGCATGGCCAGGGCACTGGCGCCGACGCGGGCCGCTGCGCCAGCCGACCGACCGCCTCGCAGCGGGATACCGGAG
>VERU01000327.1 GCA_018882485.1 Rhodoferax sp.
AAACGCACGCCGGCAACCAGCTCCCGCCGATCCTCCGGATGGGAGAAAGGGTCGTAAATCACCCGGGCGTTGACTGCAGGGTCCTTCGACGTGATCTCCACCTCACCGCGGGCGCGGGGGCGCAGGGGCATCGGACAGAGGAGGAACCCGTCTTCCTTCTCTGGCGTACGCCCCTTCTGCGCGGAGTCTCCGAAGGAGTGCGGACCGAACATGATCTGCGCATCTGGCCGCTCGGCGTCGGGCCTGGTCTTGAATTGCCCGGTCACCTCCAGCACCGTGTTTGCCAGCGGGCCAGACCGGGTCAGGTAGTAGCGGATGCCACTCATGATGGCGCCCAGGCCCTGGTACCGATGGTTGTTCGAGTGGCCTTTGGCACGCCATTGCAGATTGAAGATGGTCTGCTCAAGCATGTTCCTGCCCACCTCAGGACGGGCCGCCACAAGAG
Source organism: Rhodoferax sp. (assembly GCA_018882485.1). Lineage (GTDB taxonomy): Bacteria > Pseudomonadota > Gammaproteobacteria > Burkholderiales > Burkholderiaceae_C > Rhodoferax. Next base: position 446 of record VERU01000327.1, read on the forward strand.
GTATCCCCAAGCGCTGCAGCAGGGCCGGGTCGCCGATGCCCGACCGCTGCAGGATGCCTGGGGAGGCCAGCGTGCCGGCAGAAACAATGATCCTCCTGCCGGCGAACCGCTCGGTCCTTCCATTGACCTGGCCCTCGACCGCGGTCGCGCTATCACCCTCAAACAGCACCCGGTCAACCAGCACGCCGGTGCGAACCATCAGGTTGGGGCGGTGCTTGATCGCATGCAGAAAGGCCACCGAGGCGCTCTGTCGGCGGCCCCGATGGATGGTGCGCACCGTGAAGCCGATCTTCTCGCCTGGGTCCGGGTCGTTGATGTCCTCGCGCGCATCCATGCCCAGTGCCTGTGCCGACGCGATGGCGGCGTTCATCAGTGTGTCCCCGCCACCGTCGCCAGGGTAGGTGGAGACCTTGAGCCGGCCCTCCGTGCCCCGCGTGGAAGTCGGCGGCAGGTTGTGGCCCTCGATCGCCTTGAACGCGGCACCCATGCGGGCCCAATTCCAGTCCTCGCTGGTCAGGTTCGCCAGATGGTCATAGTCTTCGGCAATGCCGCGCACGTACATCATGCCGTTGATCGACGAACTGCCGCCCAGCGTGCGCCCACGCATCCACTGCGCGTAGGGCATTGGGCTGTCGGCGCTGGAATAGACGTCGTACCACCACATGTAACGGTTATCGTTACGAAGCTTCCCGATACCCTTGGGCATGTGAATCAGGGGGTTGTCGTCGCTCGGCCCGCTTTCGAGCAGAAGCACGCGTCGCTTCGGGTCCTCCGACAGGCGATAGGCCAACACGCATCCGGCGGGGCCGGCTCCGACGATCACGACGTCGAATTGGTTCAAGGAATCGTCTCCATGTTGGGGGTAGCGAGCGGTCCTGCCGGTACTGCTACGCGTCGGATCATTTGAGGCCGGGCACCGACAGCCTGTAGGCCCGTGCCGCCGTTCCGTGAAAGAGGGCTGCCTTGTCGTCCGCAGTGGCGCCGCGGACGATGTGCTTGAGCGCGTTCCACAGGGGCACGAATCCGGCCGAGCGGCCGTCGGGAGGATAGTTGCTTTCCATCATGCAGCGCTCGGCGCCAAACGCCTCGATGGACTCCATCACCCACGGCTCCCAGAGGCGTGCCAATTCCAGGTAGCCTACTGGCTCGGAGCGCTCCTCCAAACCGAAGGCCCAGGGGATCAGGCCCATGCCGCCCACCTTGCAGTAGACGTTGGGCCGGCGCGCCAGTTCGCCCATGAGCGTGCGCCAGTGCTCGAACACGCGCTGCCGGCCAGCGTCGTCGGTCTCGTCCATCAGAATGGCATGGCCGCAGTGGTTGAGTATCACTGTGGCCTCGGGATAGGCGTCGGCCAGATCGATGACCTCCTGCAACTGGTGGTGAAACACCGCCGCGTCAAAACTCAGATTGCGCTTGATCAGATGCTCGAAGGCCGGACGGAAACCTGGGCTCGTCATCACGTCCTTGGGCGGACGGTTGGTGATGAAGCGGTAGGGTGCCTCGGTGAAATGGGCGATGGTCACCTGGCGAACTCCGCGAAAGCGTTCGGGGGCGGCCTGCAGGCACCGATCAAGGAGGCCGCCGACCGCGTCACCCAGGCGCAAGTCGGCGTAGCCCACGATGCCGGCGGCGACCCGGCAAGGCCCGTAACGGCCGCTTGCCGCTGTTGCAGCAATGCCATTGGCAAACTCCACCTCACCCAGCGGTCGTAGCACCTCTGGTCCATCCTGGCGTGCGAACGCGAGGATCTCCATATAGACCGATGCGACGATGTTGTGGCCCGCCGAGGCGTCTGCCAGGTAGTCGTCAAGGAGGTAGCGCAAGGGCGGCTGGCCGGGCCGGGCCGGTCTGTCGAACAGGTGGTGGTGCGAGTCGATGATCGGCAGGTCCGGCTCGAGGATCGGCTCATTCCGCCCCGCCTTGAGCTGTCGGCCATAGACCTCCTGCTCTTGCTCGCCTCGCGAATCTCCATGCATCATGCGGCCTTCTTTGTCCAGTGTGTCGTTGCCAACCCCCCAGGATCGGTCGATGGTGGCTCTCCTGGCATTGCCATGGCCGTCCGGTTCCTGTACGCGTGGCAGTCGCGGCCCTTCGTGAACACCATGGGGCTAGCGGTGGATGCTTCCCACCACATGGGAGCCTGCGAGGCGGTCGATCACCTGGGCGGCAGCCGTGACCTGGGCATCCGCGCCAATCTGGCTGATGCACAGCTTGTATACCTCGTGGGCGACGCTGGCAAAGAACTGGGGCACTCCGGAGTCCGCGCCAAACTCGCAGGCGAGTCGCATGTCCTTGGCCATGAGGCCCAGGGTAAAGCCCACCTCCAACTGCCCGCGCAGGATGGACGGGGCCTGCTTGTCGAGGTAGGCGTTGCGCGCGCCGCCGGCGACAAGAATCTCCAGGGCGCGAGAGGGGTCGACACCGCTTTTGGCGGCCAGGGCCAGGCCTTCCATCGAAAGCAGGCGCTGAGCGCCGGAAATCATGTTGTTGACCAGCTTCATGACCTGGCCCGCGCCGACGTCGCCGGCATGGAAAACGTTGGGGCTGATCGCCGTCAACAAGGGCGCGATGCGCGCGCGCTCGGCCTCGCCGGCACCCAGCATGATGGAGATGGTTCCTGCCTTGGCACCGGCCGCGCCACCGCTGACCGGGGCGTCGATCAAGGCGACACCCCGCGCGGCCAGCAGGTGGGCCAACTGCCGCGTCACTTTCGGGTCGCCAGTGGTCTGGTCCACCAACAATGCGCCTGGCCTGAGCGCGCCAGCCAATCCATCCGGATCGAAGACTGCGGCGCGGACATGCTCGGACTTGGGCAGGCACAGGAAGATGATGTCGCAGGCCCGGGCTACCTCGCCCAAGCTGGCACAGGCGGTGGCGCCGGCCTCGACCATCCGCGCCACCGCGTGCTGGTCGAGGTCATACACCCGCAGTGGGTGCGCTAGCTGCAGTCGACGCGCCAGCGCGCCGCCCATGTTGCCCAGGCCGACATAACCCACGTTCATGGCTGGTCCTCCCTGGCCGGTTTCTTGGAAGAAAGCGTTGCAGTCAGCACGCCGGGACGCCTGCGTAGAGGGTCAGCGACGCCACAGCCAGAAAGACAACGCGCCTTCGGACTCTCGACATTTCCTGCATAATGCATGATACATCGAATGTATGACGCCGCGCACTTTGCTGTGCCGCTGCCATGCAACAAATGGAGGCCAGGCACAGATGAACGCGAAACTGCCTTTTGGCGTGACTCCCCCGACCTACATCGGCGGATCCAAGCAACTGCTCATTGGCGGCAAGTGGGTACCCGCCCTGTCGGACGAGACGATTCCCACCATCAACCCTGCGACCGGCGAGGTGATCGCTCATCTGGCCCGAGGTGGCAAGGCTGACATCGACCGTGCGGTGGCCGCCGCCCGCAAGGCTTTCAACGGCGAGTGGAGTCGCTGGAAGCCGCATGACCGCCACCGGCTGCTGGTGCGCGTGGCCGACCTGG
>VERU01000328.1 GCA_018882485.1 Rhodoferax sp.
GCCATGGGTGTGGTGGCCTGGTGCCGCACCGGTCGGCTGCTTCCCGATGCCGCGGCCTTCACCGGCGCTTGGTTGCTGGCCGAGTTGGCACGCGGCCTCATCTTCACTGGGTTTCCCTGGGCAGCGGCCGGTTATGCGCAGGTGGACAGCCCATTGGCGGCGCTGGCACCCTGGGTGGGCGCGTATGGCCTGGGCGCGGTGGTGGCGCTGGTCGGTACCTTGCTGGCTTGGCCTTGGGCGGCTGCGGGCGCGCAAAGCCGCTTTCGCTGGGGGGCACCTGCCTTCGCACTGGGCCTGCTGGCCCTGTCCCCATGGGCCCACCATGACCACACCGAGTCCACCGGCCGCGTGCCGGTCAGCCTGGTTCAGACGGCCATCTCGCAGGACGAGAAGTTTTCCGTACAGGCCATGCCACAGGCCCTGCAATGGCTGGCGCAGGCGCTGGCGCAATCCCGCGGGCAACTCGTGGTGGCCCCGGAAACAGCCGTTCCCCTGTTGCCGGCAGACCTTCCGCCCGAGGTGTGGGCCGATCTGAGGGCCCCCTTCGAAGGCACGGGCCGCTCAGCCCTGTTGGGCCTGCCCCTGGGCAGCTTCGAAGCGGGCTACACGAATTCGGTGGCCGGGCTCGGCGGCGCGGCCGATTACCGCTACGACAAGCACCACCTGGTGCCCTTCGGCGAGTTCATCCCCTGGGGCTTTCGTTGGTTTGTCGATCTGATGAACATTCCCTTGGGCGACTTCAATCGAGGTGCATTGGGTGCGCCCTCGTTTGAGGCCCTGGGCCAACGCTGGGCGCCCAACATCTGCTACGAAGACCTGTTCGGTGAAGAGCTGGCGCGCAGCTTCGGAGACCCGGACCGCACGCCCACGGTGATGGTGAACGTGAGCAACATCGCCTGGTTCGGCGACACCATCGCCATCGACCAGCACCTGCACATCTCGCGAATGCGCAGCCTGGAGTTCCAGCGGCCGATGATCCGCGCCACCAACACCGGGCCCACCGTGGTGATCGACCACCACGGCCGTGTGCGGCATTGGATGAAGCCGCAGGCGCGAGGCGTGCTGGAAGGTGAGGTCGAGGGGCGAACGGGAATGACGCCTTTTGCGCGCTGGGCGTCAGCCTGGGGCTTGTGGCCCTTGGTGGGCTTGGGTTTGCTTCTGCTGGGCCTGGGGGCGGTGGCGCGCCGTGGTCACTAAAATCAATCGTTTGGCCCTTTCGGCCCCCGCTGGCGACGCGCGTCGCCCACTCACGCGATTCCTATGACCACCCTGACCTTCCAGCAAATCATCCTGCGCCTTCAGGAGTATTGGGACCGCCAGGGCTGCGCGCTGCTGCAGCCCTACGACATGGAGGTGGGCGCGGGCACCAGCCACACCGCCACCTTCCTGCGCGCCCTGGGCCCCGAGCCCTGGAAGGCCGCCTATGTGCAGCCCAGCCGTCGCCCCAAGGACGGCCGCTATGGCCAGAACCCCAACCGGCTTCAGCACTACTACCAGTACCAGGTGGTGTTGAAGCCCGCACCGGCCAACATCCTGGAGCTTTACCTCGGTTCGCTCGAGGCCCTGGGCTTCGACCTGAAGAAGAACGATGTGCGCTTCGTGGAAGACGACTGGGAGAACCCCACGCTGGGCGCCTGGGGCCTGGGCTGGGAGGTGTGGCTCAATGGCATGGAGGTGACCCAGTTCACCTATTTCCAGCAGGTCGGGGGGCTGGACTGTCGCCCCGTCACCGGCGAGATCACCTATGGGCTGGAGCGTCTGGCCATGTACCTGCAGGGCGTGGACAACGTGTACCGCCTGCGCTGGACCGAGCAGATGAGCTACGGCGACGTCTACCTGCAGAATGAGCGCGAGCAGTCGGCCTACAACTTCGAGCACTCCGACGCGGACTTCCTGTTCACCGCCTTTGCCGCCCACGAAAAGCAGGCCCGGCACCTGATCGAGGTGCAGCTGGCCCTGCCGGCCTATGAGCAGGTGCTCAAGTGCGCCCACAGCTTCAACCTGCTGGATGCCCGCGGGGCGATCAGCGTGACCGAGCGGGCCGCCTACATGGGACGGATCCGCAACCTGGCGCGCAGCGTGGCGCAGAGCTACTACGACAGCCGGGAGCGGCTGGGTTTCCCGATGGCGCCGCCGGCCTGGGTCGAGCAGTTGACGCGAAAGGCCGCCTGATGACCACCGAGAACCTGCTCGTCGAACTGTTCGTCGAGGAACTGCCGCCCAAGGCCCTGCGCGCGCTGGGCGAGGCCTTCGGCGCGGAAATGCTGTCGCAGCTGCGTGCCCTGGGGCTGGCCGGCGAGGACGCCGTGCTCAGCTGTTACGCCTCGCCCCGTCGGCTGGCCGCCCATGTCACCCGGGTGTCGCGCAAGGCCGCCGATCGCCCGACCCGGCAGAAGCTGATGCCGGTGTCCGTCGGGCTGGACGCGGCCGGCCAGCCGACCCCGGCCCTGCTCAAGAAGCTGCAGGCGCTGGAGGTCGATGTGAGCGACCCGGCCGCTGCAGTGGCCGCCCTGCGCCGCGCACCGGATGGCAAGGGCGAAGCCCTGTTCCTGGACGGATGGGTCACCGGGGCAGCGCTCGATCAGGGTCTGCAGCGCGCGCTGGACGAAGCGCTGGCGCGCCTGCCGATCCCCAAGCTCATGAGCTATCAGCTGGAGCAGGATTGCGAACTGCCGGGCTGGAGCAGCGTTCATTTCGTGCGTCCGGCCCACGGCCTGCTGGCCCTGCATGGGCCGGATGTGGTGCCGGTACGGGCGCTGGGCCTGCGGGCCGGCCGTCAGACCCAGGGCCACCGGTTCGAGGCGTCGGTCAGTCCCCTGGTGCTGGCGGCGGCCGACGACTACGCCGCCGCCATGGAGCGCGATGGCGCGGTGATCCCGGCCTTCGAGGCGCGCCGCAGCGAGATCGTGCGTCAGCTCCAGCAGGCCGCCGAAGGGCTCGGGCCCGCTTACCGGGTGCTGATGGACGATGCTCTTCTTGACGAGGTGACGGGTCTGGTCGAGCGGCCGAACGTGCTGGTCTGCGCCTTCGACGAGTCTTTCCTGGAGGTCCCGCAGGAATGCCTGATCCTGACCATGAAGGCCAACCAGAAGTACTTTCCCATGGTGGACGGGGCGGGGCGGCTGACGCACCGATTCCTGATGGTCAGCAACATCCGCCCCGCCGATCCGTCGGCCGTGATCGGCGGCAACGAGCGGGTCGTCCGGCCGCGCCTGGCCGACGCCCAGTTCTTCTTCAACCAGGACCGCAAGCGCAGTCTGGCCTCCCGCCTGCCGGGCCTGGACAAGGTGGTCTACCACAACCGGCTGGGCAGCCAGGGCGAGCGCACCCAGAGGGTGTGCGCCATCGCCCGCATGCTGGCGATGGACATGGGCGGCGAGGCCCTGGCGGCTCAGGCTGAGGCCGCCGCGCGCCTGGCCAAGGCCGATCTGCTGACCGACATGGTCGGCGAGTTCCCCGAGCTGCAGGGGGTGATGGGGGGCTACTACGCCCGCCACGACGGCCTGGGCGAGGAGATCGCCTGCGCCATCGAGGACCATTACAAGCCGCGTTTTGCCGGTGACCGGCTGGCGCGCAACCCGGTGGGGCTGGCGGTGGCGCTGGCCGACAAGCTCGAGACCCTGGTCGGCATGTTCGGCATCGGCAACCTGCCGACCGGCGACAAGGATCCGTATGCATTGCGGCGGCACGCGCTGGGTGTGATCCGCATGCTGATCGAGTGCGACCTGCCGCTGCCGCTGGATGCCACTCTGGACCGGGTGGCTGCGGTGTTCGGGTCGCTCATCGCACCGGCGCGACCGGCGCTGTCCGAGTTCATCGAGGACCGGCTGGCCGGTACCCTGCGCGAGCAGGGCTACAGCGCCCAGGAGGTGGAGTCGGTGCTGGCGCTGCGCCCGCAACGGCTGGGCGAGGTTCCGCG
>VERU01000007.1 GCA_018882485.1 Rhodoferax sp.
AACCCTGAATGCGGTGCGGCACATCGAAGCCCCCGAACGGTTGGCCGATACCGTGGCCGGTTACCTGGACCTCAAGGCGTCGGAGAAACAGGAAGTTCTGGAGTTGCTGGACTTGCGTCAGCGCATGGACCGCCTGCTGGTGCTGCTGGGACACCGCATCGAGGTGATGCGCATTTCGCAGGACATCGAGCAGCACACGCGGGTCAGCCTGGACCGGCGCGAACGCGAATTCCTGCTGCGCGAACAGATGAAATCGATCCAGCGTGAGTTGGGCGAGAACGGCAGCCACGGCGACGCTGAGCTGCAGGAGCTGCGCCAGCGACTGAACGCCGCCAGCCTGCCCGAGGAAGCGGCGCGGCTGGCCGACAAGGAACTGCAGCGGCTCGAGCGCATGCCGGAATCCTCGGCCGAGCAGGCCATGGTGCGCAACCACCTGGACTGGCTGTGTGAGCTGCCCTGGGCAGCGCCCGCTGCGGACCGCATCGACCTGGCCCAGGCCCGCGAACAGCTCGATGCCGAGCATTTCGGCATGGACAAGGTCAAGCAACGCATCCTCGAATTCCTGGCGGTGCGCCAATTGAAACCCGACGGGCAGGGGCCCATCCTGTGTCTGATGGGTCCCCCCGGGGTGGGCAAGACCTCGCTGGGTCAGTCCATCGCGAAGGCCCTGGGTCGGCCGCTGGTGCGCGTCTCGCTGGGCGGGCTGCATGACGAAGCCGAAATCCGCGGGCACCGGCGAACCTACATCGGGGCACTGCCGGGGCGCATCCTGCAGGCGCTGCGCAAGGCAGGCACACGTGGCTGCGTGATGCTGCTCGACGAGATCGACAAGCTCGGCGCCGGTGCGCAGGGCGACCCGGCCGCAGCCCTGCTGGAGGTGCTGGATCCGCAGCAGAACAGCAGCTTTCGGGACAACTACCTCGCGGTGGCCTGCGATCTGTCGCCGGTGCTGTTCATCACCACAGCCAATCTGCCCGATCCGATCGCGGGCGCCCTGCGCGATCGCCTGGAGGTAATCCCGCTGTCCGGCTACACAGCCGAGGAAAAGCTGGAGATCGCCCAACGCCATCTGGTGCAGCGGCAACGCGCAGCCTGCGGCCTGGATACCGGGCAGCTGGATCTGCCCCCGGACACCCTGCTGACCCTCATCCGGCAATACACCCGCGAGGCCGGCGTGCGCAACCTGGAACGCCAGATCGGCGCCCTGTGCCGCCAGGCGGCGGTGCATTTCGCCAGCGGCGGGCATGAGCCCGTTCGGGTCAGACCGGTCGACCTGCCCAGCCGCCTCGGGCCACCGCCCTTTGAGAACGAGGTCGCGCTGCGGGTGGGCCTGCCGGGCGTGGCCACCGGATTGGCCTGGACCTCTGCCGGGGGCGATATCCTGTTCATTGAGGCCTGCCTAACCAGCGGCACGGGCCGCCTGATCCTGACCGGGCAGCTGGGCGAGGTGATGAAGGAGTCGGCCCAGGCGGCGCTGACCTTGGTGAAATCCCGGGCACTCGCCCTCGGGGTGGACGCCAGCCGTCTGGAGCGGGCCGACCTGCACCTGCACGTGCCGGCGGGGGCCATACCCAAGGACGGGCCCAGTGCCGGCGTGGCGCTGTTCATCGCGATCGCGTCGCTGCTGCTGGGCAAGCCGGTGCGCAGCGACCTGGCGATGACCGGGGAGATCAGCCTGCGGGGGCTGGTGCTGCCCGTGGGCGGCATCCGCGAGAAAGTGCTGGCCGCCCGCGCAGCCGGACTGCGACGTGTGCTGCTGCCATCGCGCAACCGGAAAGACCTGCAGGAACTGCCCGATCCCGTGCGCCATGATCTGGTCTTCGTGTTGCTGGACGATGTCGACGAAGCGCTGCGGCAGGCGCTTGCGCCATCGCAAGCGCCTGCCGCAGGTGACGCCCTAGCATTTGCGTCATCCGCTCTGCAGGGCAACGGCCCGGCGGTGACTTTGGAACAGCCTGGGGGTGCAGCATGTTGAAGGTACTGATCGCAGTGGACGGCTCCGAACACGCCCACCGGGCCCTTGAGGCGGTGGCGCAGATGGCCCGCAACGCCGTGTCGCTGCAGGCCACGCTGCTGTGCGTCAGCCCCGAGCCGGTGTTCTACGGAGATTACACCGCCGACACGATCCAGCGTATCGAGGAGGAACAGCGGCAGCAGCAGGACGGCATCCTGGATCGGGCTCGCAGCCTGGCCGAGCGCGAGGGCCTGAACCTCACGCCGCCCGAGCGGGCATACGGCGTGATCGCCAACGAAATCGTGCGCGTGGCGCGATCCCGGTTGGTCGATCAGATCGCCATGGGGACCCGCGGCATGGGCGCCGTCGGCAGCCTGTTGCTCGGCTCGGTGGCCCAACGGGTGGTCCACCAATCGCCCGTGCCGGTGCTGCTGGCCAAGTAGGGCGGCACACCGTTGCCGGACCTGATGGCCTCCATGTCGACCCCGACCCTCACTGCGCATGCGCCCGAGAGCCGCGGCCAGCCCATCCGCATCGGGGGGCTGGGCCTGCCCGCTGCCCTGGCGCTGCCCGCCCGGGCAGTCGGGCTGGTGATCGCGCCAGCGACCGGCCAGGGCGCGCCGGAAATCGGGCGGCAGATCCGGCTCGGATTGCACCTGAACCGGCTCGGTCTGGGCACTTTGCTGTTCGACCCGGCGCCCCCCGGGGATGCCGCCGCCAGCCAGGTGCTGGAACTGGCGCGGCTTTCCGCCCAGGTCACGCACACGCTTCGCTGGCTGAAGGAACAGATCGGACTGCGGCATCTGCCCATCGGGCTGCTGGGCCTGCGTCGTGGCGCCGGGGCCGCACTGCTGGCGGCCGCACGCGAACCCGGCCGCATCCAGGCGCTGGTGACCCAAGGCGGACGACCGGATCTGGCAGGCGCGCAACTGGCCCGGGTGCAGGCGCCCACCCTGATGCTGCTGGATGGCAGCAACCCCGACGAGCTGATGCGGGGGCAGCAAGCCAGCCAGACCCTGTCCGGACCGCGACGGCTGGAGGTGCTGACACCGTCCCTCGGCGACAGCCGGGACCCGGAGCACTTCGATGGCGCGCTGCGGCTGGCCGGTCATTGGTTCCTCAACCACCTGGCCGCACGCGAGCGCCCGGGTACGGGTCACCCACCCACGGATGAAACTCCATGCCGACAACCTGGATCCTGATTGCCGATGCCCAACGGGCACGCTGCTTCGAGCGCGTCGGCGCCACCCTGAGTCCGCAGGAGCGGGCCGACTTCGTGGCGCCTCAGCGGCGCCTGCCCCACGGTCGACCGCCGGACCAGGCACTGGCCGACGACCGCAAGGGCCACGGGCGCAGGGCCCACGCAGGCACGCAATTCGAACCGCAGACCAGCGAGCACGAGAGGGAACGCGCCCGCTTCGCCGGCGAGCTGGCCGATCACCTGAACCAGGGTATCGCACAGGGCCGCTGTGACCGCCTGGCCTTGATCGCCACCGCCCCGATGCTGGGAGCGCTGCGGGAACGCCTGAGCCCGGCGGCGACCCAGCGCCTGGGCCGGACGGTGGCGCTGGACCTGACCCATTACGATGGTCCGGAACTGCAGCGTCGCATCCAGCAGGCCCTGCTGACCCACCCATGAGCTGCCGCTAATTCACCCGGAAGTTCCGGAACTGCCAGGGGTCTTCGGGATCCATGTCCTCATCAAACAGATGGCGGCGCGCCGCGATGGGCGTCCAGTCGCTGTAGACCCCCACCACCTCGCCCAGATAAGGCCGGGCCACCTCCAGCACCCCGAACGGGTCCAGGTCTTCGGGCTCCACCAGACCGGCGCGGGGATGCTCCAGGGCCCAGACCATGCCGGCCATGACACCAGCGGCCACCTGCAGACTGGTGGCACTGTTGGCCGGTGCCAGGTGGCGCGCCTGCCAGTGATTGAGTCGGGATCCGTACCAGTAGGTTCCGCGGGCATGGCCCATCAGCAGGACCCCCAGTTCGTCCGCGCCCTCGACGATTTCGTCGCGCAACACGCGACGGCGCTGCGGCGGCTGCCAGTCGCGGCCAGCCCATTCGTCGATGGACAGCAGGGCCTCGTCGCAGGGTCGATAGGCGTAATGCACCGTCGGGCGGTAGACCACGCGGCCGGCCTCGTGGACGCTCAGGTGATCGGCCAGCGACAGAGACTCGCCATGGGTGATCAGAAACCCGTGGTAAGGGCCCTGCATCGGGGTCCAGCTGCGAACCCGTGTCGCCAGACCGGGCCTGAGCAGGTAGACCGCCGCATCGCCACCGTCACCATGGCGCATCGCATCTTCGGGCCAATGCCGCTCATGGGTGCCCCAGCCCAGCTCGGCCGGTTGCAGGCCTTCGGCCATGAAGCCCGCAACCGACCAGGTGTTGGCAAACTCGTCGCGGGGCCGAACCCGGGCTGTGACCTGGCTGTCGTGTTCGGCGATGTGGACCACACGTACCCCGAGCCGGCGGGCCAGATCCGCCCAGGCCTGCGATTGCGACAGGTCACCCGTCGCCAAGGCCAGGTCATGGGCCAGATTCAGCAGGGCCTGCTTGAGCAGGGCAGAGATCAGCCCCGGGTTGGCGCCCTGGGTCAATACCGCCGTGGGTCCCCCCGGATGGGCCCGACCCCAGGCCAAAGCCTGCTCGCGCAGCGCGTGGTTCGAACGTTGCGACAGCGTCAGCCGCCGGTCGTCGTAGCCGCCGGGCCAGGGCTCGATGCAGGTGTCCAGGTACAGAGCGCCCCGTGCGTGGCACAGAGCCAGCAGGTCCAGGCTGGAGACATCCACCGACAGATTGACCAGGAAGTCCCCAGGCGCCAGCCGCCCCGACAGCTCGGGCACCAGGTTGTGCGGGGTCAGCCGGCAGGCCGTGAAGGGCAGTCCCAGTCGGTTCGCCAGGTCCTGGGTGCGATCGGTTGCGGCCACCACCAGCAACCGGTCCGGACTCAGACCCAGGTGACGCTGCAACAGCGGCAGCACCGCTTGCCCGACGCATCCAAAACCGAGCAGCAGCAAGCGTCCGGGCAGAGTCGGCAGGACCCGGGTGGGGCTCATGGCGGCGACCCGTTGGCCGGGCCGGTGGATCCGGCACCCACCGGCGCATCGGTACGGCTGCCCTGGCGGTAGACGGTACAACCCTTGAGGCCCAGTTCCCAGGCCCGGCGCACCGCCTGTGCGACTTGCGCCACCGTGGCACTGGCTGGCAGCTGCACGGTCTTGGCGATGCCACCATCGACCGCAGCCTGAGCCGCTTCCACCACGCGCAACTGCTCCTCGACGCCCAGGTCGGCCGCCTGCACGAAATGGGCTGGCAGGGGTGTCGGCGCCGGCACCCGCGCCCGGTACTGTCGCCAGGCGGCGTCAGCGACGGGAACGATCTGCCAGGACCCGTCCTTTCCGCGCAGCCGGCGCCCGCCCTCGAAAGCCAGCACCGGCTCGATACCGGGCGAGATGTTGCCGGCCAGCAGACTGATCGACCCCGCCGGCGCAATCGCCAGCAGGTGGCTGTTGCGCAAACCGTGGCGCGCGATCGCATCCTGCAACGCGTGTGGCAGGTTCAGCACGAAGGGGCTGGCGCTCAGGCGCGTCCGATCGAGGGCCGGAAAGCCGCCTTTCTCGGCGGCGTTGTCGATCGAGCTGCGGTACGCTGCATCGCGGATGACCGCCATGATGCGGGCGGTGAGCTCGACACTGCCGGGCGAGCCGTACCGAAGACCCAGCATCAGCAGCATGTCCGCCAGGCCCGTGACCCCCAATCCGATGCGCCGGGTCGCCAGCGCGGTGCGCTCCTGCGGCCTGAGCGGAAAACCGGAGAGATCGATCACGTCGTCCAGAAAACGCACCGCCACGACTGTGGCCGCCCGCAGACCCGGCAGGTCGGGCTCCGGATGTTCGGCGTAGAGATGCCGCACAAACCGGGTCAGATTGAGCGATCCCAGGTTGCACGCGCCATAGGGTGGCAAGGGCACTTCGCCGCAGGGATTGGTCACACCGATCTGTTCGCGGAACCAGAGGTTGTTGACCCGGTTGATCCGGTCAACGAACAGCACACCGGGCTCGCCGGCTGCGTGCTGCGCCCGGGTCAATGATTCCCACAGCAGACGCGCCGGCACCCGCCCATAGACCCGGCAGGGCTGCAGCCCGCTGGCACCCGGCCACAGTCGCATGCAGACCTCGGAGCCAGGTGCCAAGGAACGCCCGGCCAGGGGAAACACCAGCGGCCACGGTGCATCTTCTTCCACGGCGTGCATGAAGTCGTCGCTGAGCAACACCGCCAGATTGAAATGGGGCAAGACCTGCGGCGCGGCCTTGGCCTGGATGAAAGCCAGGATATCCGGATGATCGCAACGCAGGCCGGCCAGCAGGGCGCCACGGCGCAGATTGCCCTGCTCCAGCACCGCGCTGGCTGTCTCCCAGACGGCCAGCCACGACACCGGCCCGGAGGCCTTGCCGTTGCTGCGCACGGCCAGGTCCCCGACGGGGCGCAGCGTGGACAGATCGATGCCCACCCCGCCACCGGCCTGCAGGGTCACCAGGGTTTCGCGCAGGGCCTGGAAGATGCCGCTGATCGAATCCTCGGGCGGGGCCTGCACAAAGCAATTGAACAGGCTGGCTGCGGGGGCTGTGCCGGCCCGCGCCAGTATGCGACCGCCCGGCAGAAACAGCCCACCGTCGAGCAGGGCACGAAAGCGCTGACGCCAGACCTCGCGCTGCGTCGGCTCCACCGAAGAGACCGCCAACGCCACGCGGTCCCAACTGGCCTCAATCGACGGCTCGGCCACCTGACCCGGTGGCTGCCAGCGGTACTTGGACCGCCAGACTCGATCGGCCACGGGCGTCGACAGGAAAGAGGCGTGCATGGGCTTGGGGCAAACGGGAACCCGGGGGAACCCGGAAAAAGGACCGGGCCTAGCGTAGCGACCCGCCTGCTGGCCGCCTTGCGCATCCGCAAGTGCGGCAACCCGGGCCGGCAGACGCCGAATCGGTTGAGAAATGCCAAGGTCCGCGCCCCACCGGTCCCTAGCATGCCGCCTGGCCGATCCATCCCCATTGCCCCTGCCCCATGACACGCCGATCCCTTGCCTTGACCCTGCTGGCCGCGGCGCTGGTGTTTGCCGCCAGCGCCGTGGCGCTGGCCCGCTGGTTCCCGCAGTCGTGGACCTTCGACGCTCACGCCGGGTTGCGCGAGATCCTGCGCGGCCTGCCAGGCCCGGCCGAGTCCGAAGCGCAAGGGGCGCGTCCGGGTTACCGGCATGTGGTGCGCCAGGTGGCGCCAACGGTGGTGGCCATCGTGGTGTCGGGGCTGCGGCCGCTCGAACCGACGCAGACAGCTGGCAGAGGCCGGACGCCAAAGGGACATGCCCCTTTCCAGAACCAGGGATCGGGCTTCATCCTGCACAGCGACGGCCTGATCATGACCAACGCGCATGTGGTCCGCGATGCCCTGCGCATCAGCGTGCGGCTGAAGGACCGCCGAACCTTCGATGCCACCCTGCTGGGCCTGGATACGGCGACGGACATCGCGCTGCTGCGCATCCAGGCCAATGGATTGCCGGTGGTGACACTTGGAGACACCTCGGATCTGCAGGTGGGCGACCCGGTACTGGCCATCGGGTCGCCGTTCGGGCTGGAGCAATCGGCCACCCAGGGCATCGTCAGTGCCATCGCCCGCTCCCTGCCCGGCGATGGGGTGGTTCCCTTCATCCAGACCGATGCGGCGGTCAACCCGGGCAGTTCCGGCGGCCCGCTGTTCAATGGCGACGGGCGCGTGATCGGTGTCAACGCGCAGATCTACTCCTACAGCGGGGGCTACCAGGGGATGTCGTTTGCCGTGCCCATCGGTCTGGCGCTGAGGGTCAAGGACCAGATCCTGCGCCTGGGACGGGCCTCGCATGCGCAACTGGGTGTGGCAGTGCAGGATCTGGATCAACGCCTGGCCGCGGCATTTCACCGCGAATCGGCCGAGGGCGTTCTGGTCGTTCTGGTGGCACCCGACAGCGCGGCCTCGGGGGCCGGACTTTCAGTGGGCGACCTGATCACGCACTTCAACGAGGACCGGGTGCGGGATGGCGCCGATCTGGGCCGTCGCATCGGCGATGCCCTGCCCGGGCAATCGGTGCGTCTGTCGATCTGGCGCGACGGCAGGGCGCTGGCCCTGGTGGCGCAATTGGGACGGGTGCGTGAGCCGGAACAGCGGGCGCCACCGGCGCTGCTGGCCGTCCCGTCCGACGAAGGGCCCGGCCTGGCGCTGCGCGCACTCAGCGAGAACGAATTGGCAAGCTCCCAACTGCCCGGCGCGCTGGTGATCGAAAACGTGAGTGGTCCGGCCGCCCGGGCCGGTCTGCTGCCCGGCGACCTGCTGCTGGCGGTCAACAGCACCTGGGTCCGTGCGGTGGCGGATCTGCGGGCCGCCCTGGCCCGGCACCCGGATCCGGTGGCCCTGCTGGTTCAGCGTGGCGACGAGCGGCTGTTCATGCCCGCCGACCTGCGGTGAGCGGCCGGCAGCCGGTCACCGCGCCAGATGCGCCTGCCGCAGACAGTCCAGAAAAGCGCGGGTCACACGGGTGGGCTGCGGCGAGCGTCGCACGATGCTGAAAAAGCGGCACTCGTACCGGAAACGGGCAGGGTGGACGGCCCGCATCAGCCCGTCGCGCACAAAGCCCTGGGCGTAATGGTCGGGCAGGAATCCGAGGTACCGACCCGACAGGATCAGCGTGGCAATCGATTCCTGGTCGAAGCCGGTGGCCCGCCGGGGCAGACGCCGCAACTGGCTCAGGGCCATGTTGGGCGAGTGGTCGCCCAGGCCGGCAAAGGGATGCTGGCGCAGGCTCTCCCAATCCAGGGTGGCGTCGTCTGCGGTGTACAGAGGATGCCGTGCCGCGCAGTACAGCAACATGGTCTCGTCAAACAGGGCCTCGTAGGCCAGGGTGCCCGAATCCCGGTGACCCGGGATGACGCCGAGCTGGAACTGGCCATCGAGCACGCCCCGCTCGATGGCGATCAGGGTGGAGACATGCAACTGCAGGTGGACCTCGGGCGCCCGTTCAGTGAAACGGGCTATGGCTTCGTGGATGCGGGCGGCCGGGTTGCTGGCGGTCTTGTCAAACACAGCCAGGTGCAGCGGCCCGCCCATGCGCTGGTGGATGTCGTCCACGCTCTGGCGGAAGGCCTCGGCCCCGGCCAGCAGCCGCAGGGTCTCGGCATAAATGCGTTCGCCCTCGGGCGTGAGGGCAAAGCCGGCGCGCCCGCGCCGGCACAGCAGCAGCCCCAGCCGGGTCTCCAGGTCCTTGATGTGGCGGCTGACGGTGGAAGTGCCGATGTTCAGCTCGAGTTCGGCTGCGGCCATGCCACCGCATTCGACGACGCTCTTGAACACCCGCAGCAGACGGATGTCCATGTCGCTGATCTGACCCAGCGAAGCGGGTGTTTTCACTTTCATAAATCGGCAAGCAAGCGGTGATACATTTACATTTATAAGAGTAACAGCTCCCGTCACAATGCAGTCCGTCCGCGGGCTCGCCACCGCTCGTCTTGCCGGCCGGCGCCCCGTTCCCACCCGCACACCCGGAGGTCCCCGATGAACATGAACGATGCCCAAGGCCTGCAACAGCCGCGTCTCGACGCCGCCTGGCTGGATGCGCACTGGATGCCCTACACCGGCAACCGCGATTTCAAGGCCAACCCGCGCATGCTGGTGGCAGCCAAAGGCTGCTACTTCACCGACGTCGACGGCCGGCAGATCTTCGACGGCCTGTCGGGCCTGTGGTGCACCGGTCTGGGCCATGGCCGCACCGAACTGGTGGAAGCCGTCACGCGGCAGATGAGCACGCTCGACTACTCACCGGCCTTCCAGTTCGGACATCCGCTGTCCTTCGCGCTGGCCAACAAGATCAAGGAGCTCACGCCCGCCGGGCTGGATCATGTGTTCTTCACCGGCTCGGGCTCGGAATCGGCCGACACCTCGCTCAAGATGGCGCGCGCCTACTGGCGTGCCAAGGGCCAGGCCAGCAAGACCCGGCTGATCGGCCGCGAGAAGGGCTACCACGGCGTCAATTTCGGCGGCATCTCGGTGGGCGGCATCGTGGCCAACCGCAAGATGTTCGGCCAGACGATCGAAGCCGATCACCTGCCCCACACGCAGCTCGCCAGCAACGCGTTCTCGCGCGGGATGCCCGAAAAAGGCGCCGACCTCGCCGACGAGCTGTTGCGCCTGATTGCGCTGCACGATGCCTCCAACATCGCGGCGGTCATCGTGGAGCCCATGTCCGGCTCCGCCGGGGTGATCGTGCCGCCGGTGGGCTACCTGCAACGCCTGCGCGACATCTGCACCGCCAACAACATCCTGCTGATCTTCGACGAGGTGATCACCGGTTTCGGCCGCATGGGGGCCTACACCGGGGCAGAAGCCTTCGGCGTCACACCCGACATCATGAATGTGGCCAAGCAGATCACCAACGGCACCCAGCCACTGGGCGCCGTGCTCGCCAGCAAGGAGATCTACGACACCTTCATGGCCGCCGGCGGACCATCCTACATGCTGGAGTTCGCGCACGGCTACACCTACTCGGCGCACCCGGTCCCCTGCGCCGTCGGTCTGGCCGCTCTGGACCTTCTGGTGCGCGAGACCGCGATCGAGCGCGTGCAGGCACTCGCGCCCCACTTCGAGCGCGCGGTGCACAGCCTCAAAGGCTGCAAGCATGTGACCGACATCCGCAACTACGGCCTGGCTGCGGGCTTCACGCTGGCAGCCTATCCGGGCGAGCCGGCCCGCCGTCCCTACGAGATCGCGATGGCGATGTTCAGGAAGGGGTTCTACGTGCGCTATGGCGGCGATACCATCCAGCTCGCGCCCCCCTTCATCAGCACACCGGCGCAAATCGATACCCTGATCGACGCGCTGGGCGAAACCTTCAACGCCCTCGGCTGAACGCCCCAGCGGTCGCGGCGGTTCCTTCCGCCGGCGACTGGCACATCTTTTCGGATAGCACCCATGTCCCAACTCCCCACCATCAGCCATTGGATCGATGGCCGTTCGACCTCAGGCGGGCAGCGTCTGCAGGAAGTCTTCAATCCCGCCACTGGAAAGGCCGAGAAGCAGGTGCTGCTGGCCGACAAGGCCACGGTGGAGCAGGCCATTGCCAGCGCCCAGGCCGCCTACCCAGCCTGGCGGGCTACCCCCCCACTCAAGCGGGCCCGGGTGATGAGCAACCTGAAAGTGCTGCTGGAACAGCACGCCGAGGAGCTGTGCGCCCTGGTCACGGCCGAACACGGCAAGGTGCTGGCCGATGCGCTGGGCGAGCTGCAGCGCGGCATCGAGAACGTGGAATACGCCAGCTACGCGCCCGAGCTGCTCAAGGGCGAGCACAGCAAGAACGTAGGACCGGCCATCGACTCCTGGAGCGAATTCCAGGCGCTGGGTGTCACCGCCGGCATCACGCCGTTCAACTTTCCGGTGATGGTGCCGCTGTGGATGTGGCCCATGGCTGTGGCCTGCGGCAACACCTTTGTGCTCAAACCGTCCGAGCGCGACCCCAGCAGCGCACTGCGCGTGGCCGAACTGGCGCTGCAGGCTGGCCTGCCGCCGGGCGTGCTGAATGTGGTGCAGGGCGACAAGGAATCGGTGGACACGCTGCTGACCGATCCGCGCGTGAAAGCCGTCAGTTTTGTCGGCTCGACACCGATTGCCGAATACGTGTACGCCACCGGCTGTGCCGCCGGCAAGCGGGTGCAGGCCCTGGGCGGCGCCAAGAACCACGCGGTGGTGATGCCCGACGCCGATGTGGCCAATGCGGTGAGCGCCATGATGGGTGCGGCCTTCGGCTCCTGCGGCGAGCGCTGCATGGCAGTGCCACTCATCGTGGCGGTGGGCGACACAACGGCCGACGCCATGATCGCCGGTCTGAAGGCCGAGATCGCCAGGATGAAGGTGGGCCCCGGCACCGATCCAGCCAACGACATGGGCCCGCTGGTGACCCGGCCACACTTTGAAAAGGTGCGGGCCTATGTCGACCGCGGCGTGGCCGAAGGCGCCACCCTGCTGGTGGACGGGCGCGGTGTGAAAGTGCCCGGTCATGAAGAGGGCTACTTCCTGGGCCCCTGCCTGTTTGACCACGTCAAGCCCGGAATGACCATCTACCAGGAAGAGATCTTCGGCCCGGTGCTGGGCATCGTGCGGGTGCAGACGCTGCAGCAGGCCATGGACCTGATCAACACCCACGAATACGGCAACGGCACCTGCATCTTCACCCGCGATGGCGAAGCGGCGCGCTACTTCACCGACAACATCCTGGTCGGCATGGTCGGCGTGAACGTGCCGCTGCCGGTCCCGGTGGCCTACCACTCATTTGGCGGCTGGAAACGCAGCCTGTTTGGCGACCTGCACGCCTACGGACCCGATGCCGTGCGCTTCTACACCAAGCGCAAGACCATCACGCAGCGCTGGCCCTCAGCCGGCGTGCGCGAGGGCGCGGTATTCAGCTTCCCGAGCAACCGCTGAGGTCGCAGGCGGGCCTGGGCCCCACATGGGCATCAGCCAGTACATCCGGGAGATCGGACGGGGCCGGGACGGTTCGCGCGATCTGACGCAGGATCAGGCCTGCGATCTCTGGGGCCGGCTGCTCGATGGCCACGTGAGCGATCTTGAGATCGGGGCCTTCTGCGTGGCGATGCGGATCAAAGGGGAAACGCCCGCCGAAATGAGTGGCTTTCTGCAAGCCACCCGCGAGCGCCTGGCGCTGATCGATCATGCCGGCGGCCCCCCGGTCGTGCTGCCGAGCTACAACGGCTCCCGCAAGTTGCCGGTGCTCACCCCTTTGCTCGGCATGCTGCTGGCGGCGCGGGGTGTGCCAGTGGTGATGCACGGTACGCCGACCGATTCGGTACGGGTCCACACCCCGGAGGTGTTGGCCTTGCTGGGGGTTGCGGCGCGCGGCGACACCCGCAGCGTGGCCGCAGGTGAACTGGCCTGGTTCCCGACCGGCCTGCTGTGCCCGGGCCTGCAGCGGCTGCTGGAAGTGCGGCAGGTTGTCGGACTTCGCAATCCGGCCCACAGCCTGGTCAAGCGGCTCAATCCCTGCCGCGGTCGCGCCCTGGTGATCGGCAGCTACACCCACCCCGAATACGCGGTGTCCATGGCAGCGACCTTCGAGCGCACCGGGGCCGACGCGCTGCTGCTGCGAGGCACCGAGGGCGAGCCCGTGGCAGATCCCCGACGGCAGCCCCAGATGGAGGCGTTCCTGGGCGGCAAGCGCCGGCTGCTGCAGGCGGCCCTGCCCGGAAGCCTCGTGTCCATTCCGGAACTGCCACCACCCGATGCGCCGTCCACCGCCCGCTACACGCGGGCCGTGCTCGACGGCCAGTCGCCGGTGCCTGCGCCGCTGGCCATGCAGGTGGCGCAGATCCTGCAGGTGCGGCAGGCGCTGCTCGGCGGCTCGTCGATCACCTGAAACGGGCAACCCCGGCTGCAGGAGTGGGCGGCACTGCGCCTCAGCTGCCGGCGGGCACGCCAACCTTGCGCAGGATGACTTCCATCAGGCACCAGCGCGTCAGGGCGCTTTGCAGCAGGTTGACCCCCACGAAGGCCGTGAAGGCCAGCCACCAGGAGCTCAGGAACAAGGGGCTGCCCGGAATGCCCAGGGCAAGCGACAGAAGAACGAATGCGCCGGCAATCAGCCGGACGAGTTGCCAGGATTTCATGGTCAGGGCCTTTCGGAAGATGCGCCACCGGTGAATACCGAGCGCCGGGAAGCCGAGCGCTCGAGGTGGCGGGCGATGTTCCCGCACACCAGGTCGCACAGCGAAAAAATCATGTCGTCCGCAATCCGGTAGTACACGCTGGTGCCGCGACCCTCGCGCGCCACCACACCCTGCTTGCTCATCAGCGAGAGGTGGCGCGACACGTTGGCCACCGAGTGGCCCGATCGCAAGGCCAGATCGCCCACATTGCACTCCCCCTGACGCAACAGGCTCAGGATGTGCAGCCGGGTGGGTTCGGCCAGCATCTGGAAATAGGCGGCCACCTCTGCCAGCGCCTCAGGTGGCAAGGCATCGATCGCCGAGGCAGGCTGCACGAGCGGGGTGGACGTGGCGGTCAAGGGCTGGGCCATCATGGCTGGAGTAGGGACCTGAAAAAAGTCATCGTCGATCACGGATTTGAGTGTATCATACTTCAATTATTCAATTGAATGTGCAACAACACAAATATGGCAGGTGATCTGATGCATCTCACGACACGGCGGGCCTGGCTCGCGGGAACCGGTCTGGCCCTGGTGATGGGCGCACCCGTCGCACAGGCTGCGGACGCAGCGCCACTGGTCGCGGTGGCAGTGACCACTCAGCCCAGCAGCGCGTCCATGACCAGCTTCGAGGCGGTGGTGGAGGCGGTGCGCCAGACCACGCTGTCGACCCAGGTGCCAGGCGCCATCGTGGCGCTGCATGTGAAGGCCGGCGACCGCGTGCGGGCCGGTCAGGAGTTGCTGCGCGTCGATGCCCGGGCGGCCCAGCAAAATGTGGCGGCCAGCGCATCCCAGGTGGAAGCCGCCCAGGCAGCGCTCAACGTGGCCAACAAGGAATACGAGCGCCAGAAACAGCTGCTGCAGAAGCAGTACATCAGTCAGGCAGCCCTGGATCGGATCCAGGCCGAACGCGAGGCGGCCCAGGCTCAGGTGCAGGCGCTGCAGGCGCAAAACCGCGCAGCCCAGACTCAATCCGGATTCTTCGTGCTGAATGCGCCTTACGCCGGCGTGATCAGTGACCTGGCGGTGACCTTGGGCGACATGGCCATGCCCGGTCGTCCCTTGATGACCCTGCACGACCCCTCGGCGCTGCGCGTCACGGCGGCCCTGCCCGAAACCCTGCTGCCGAGCCTGGGAGGACAGATCAGGGGCGCACGCTACGACATCGCCGGTCAGGGCGGACCCCGGCCCGCCGCCCAGGTGCAACTGCTGCCCACGGTCGATGCGGCCACACACACGATCCCGTTGCGGCTGACCTTGCCACCGGGACTCCCGGGGGTAGCGCCTGGCATGTTCGCCCGGGTCTGGTTGCCCCTGCCCGAGACCTCGGCGGCGGGCGGCGCAGCCGCTGCCCGTGACGGCGCCAGCCGGCTGTATGTGCCAGCTTCATCGGTACTGCGCCGAGCCGAACTGACCGCCGTCTATGTGATTGATGCCCAAGGCAAGCCCCTGCTGCGGCAGATCCGGCTGGGCCGGCCAGCCGGCGACCAGGTGGAAGTGCTCAGCGGGCTGCGGCCCGGTGAGCAGATCGCCGCCGACCCTCAGGCCGCCGCCGCCCGACGCTGAGGACCCGCCACCATGTCGCAAAATCAACCGACACCCGGCATCTCCGGACGCATCGCCGCACTGTTCCTGAGTGCACAAATCACCCCGCTGCTGGCGCTGGTGGCGCTGTTGCTGGGCCTGTTTGCCGTGCTGGTGACCCCGCGCGAGGAAGAGCCCCAGATCAACGTGACCATGGCCAACGTGCTGGTGCCTTTTCCCGGCGCATCGGTGCGCGACGTGGAGCAGATGGTGGCCACCCCGGGCGAGCAGGTGCTCTCCAAGATCGCAGGGGTCGAGCACGTGATGTCCGTCTCGCGGCCCGGCCTCGCCGTGCTGACCCTGCAGTTCAAGGTGGGGGTGCCGCGCACCGAGGCGCTGGTGCGGCTGCACGACACCATCCGAGGCAATTCGGACTGGTTGCCGCGCGGACTGGGCGTGATGGAGCCTCTGATCAAACCCAAAGGCATCGACGATGTGCCCATCGTCACGCTCACCCTGCACGGCAGCAGCGCTGCCGATACACCGGCCTTCGACCTGGAGCGTGTGGCGCACAGCATCGAGGCCGACATCAAGCGGGTACCGGGTACGCAGGACGTACAGACCCTGGGCGGACCGGAACGCGCCGTCCTGGTGCACATCGATCCGGAGCGCATGGCGGGCAGTGGGGTCGCCGTCCAGGATCTGCGCATGGCTCTGCAGTCGGCCAACATGGGTCTGCCCGTCGGCGAACTGCTGGGCGGCAACCGCAGCATCAGCCTGGAGGCCGGTCCGTTTCTGTCGCAACCCGACGAGGTGGCCGATCTGGTGGTGGGGGTGCGCGATGGCAAACCGGTGTTCCTGAAGGATGTGGCGTCGGTGGAAGACGGCGCCCCGCCGCCGAGCCGGCACGTGTGGTTCGGAGACCGGAACGGCGAATTCCCGGCTGTGACACTGAGCATCACCAAGAAGCCAGGCGAAAACGCCATCGATGTGGCCGATGCGGTGCTGGCCCGGGTCCAGCAGTTGCGCGGCTCGTTGATCCCCGACGACGTGCAGGTCAAGGAGACCCGCAACTACGGGGCCACCGCCAACGACAAGGCCCTCAAGCTGATCCAGAAACTGCTGTTTGCCACAGCCTCGGTGGTGGCCCTGGTGTTCCTGGCGCTGGGCCGGCGTGAAGCCGCGATCGTGGGCACTGCGGTCATTCTCACACTGACCGTGACGCTGTTTGCGTCCTGGGCCTGGGGCTTCACCCTGAACCGGGTCTCGCTGTTCGCCCTCATCTTCTCCATCGGGATCCTGGTCGATGACGCGATCGTGGTGGTGGAAAACATCCACCGCCACCAGGCGCTGTACCCGCAGCGCAGCCTGGCCCAGCTCATCCCCGGTGCGGTGGACGAGGTGGGAAGCCCGACCATCCTGGCCACCCTGACCGTCATCGCGGCCCTGCTGCCCATGGCGTTTGTCAGCGGCCTGATGGGACCCTACATGAGCCCG